>NZ_JBVHHL010000006.1:0-269005 GCF_055561075.1 Streptomyces sp. NPDC022910 | reverse complement strand
CGCTGTTGAGTTCTCAAGGAACGGACGCTTCCTTTGTACTCACCCGAGAGACTCACTCTCGCGGCTTTCCTCCGGGCGCTTCCCTTCGGTGTTTCAAACTCTATCAGTGTTTTTCCGTCCCTCTGACCACCGCCCCGCAGACATGCAGAACGGGACCCCGAGATAGGATCCGACAAGTTTGGGTGCTGCCGGGCAACGACGCTAGGCCGCGTCACTCCGCCCCAAGCAGGGGTACGACTCTACACGCAACCCTGGAGCGGGCGCAAATCGTCGGGGCTGCGTGCCTAGGGCCTTCAACCCCTACGTCTCATGCGGAACCGGCACTTCATATGACATACGCTGCTGCCCAGTGCGCCGTCCGGGACAGGCAGTGACGGCCCATTTGGATCTCCACCCCTTGGAGGCTTCCCATGACCACCGTGACATCCCCTCTCGCCGGACGCGCCATCGAACTGGCCGCGGTGCCCGACCCCGTCTTCTCAGGCGCGATGGTAGGGCCCGGTATGGCGATCGACCCCCTGCGTGAGCCCTTGGAGGCTGTCTCCCCCGTGGACGGGGTCATCGTCTCGCTTCACCCCCACGCCTTCGTCGTAGTGGACGGAGAGGGTCACGGTGTACTGACCCACCTGGGCATCGACACGGTCCAGCTCAACGGAGAGGGCTTCGAGTTGCTCGTCAACAAGGGCGACACCGTCACGCGTGGTCAGGCGGTCGTGCGCTGGAACCCGGCTGCCGTCGAGCAGGCCGGCAAGTCTCCCGTGTGCCCCGTGGTGGCGCTCGAGGCGACGGCCGACTCCCTCTCCGGTCTCCGTGAGGACGGCGATGTTAAGGCGGGCGACCAGCTCTTCGCCTGGCAGTGACGCCGGCGCCGTACTGGCCGCCGATACAGACAACCATCGCGGTGGCGGGACCCGCCGCATGATTCGGAGACAGGTGAGATGGAGACAACGCTGCGAGGCGTCGGTGTGAGCCACGGCGTGGCGATCGGCGAGGTCCGGCACATGGGGACGGCTGTGCTCGAGCCCCCGGCGAAGCAGATTCCGCCGGAGGACGCGGAGCGCGAACAGGGGCGCGCTCGCCAGGCCGTGGACGCTGTGGCAGCCGACCTGATTGCACGCGGCAATCTGGCGGGCGGCGAGGCCCAGGCGGTGCTGGAGGCTCAGGCCCTGATGGCCCAGGACCCCGAGCTGATGGCCGATGTGGACCGTCGCATAGCCGTCGGCAGCACGGCGGAGCGCGCGGTGTACGACGCGTTCGCCGCGTACCGCGAGCTGCTGGCGAACGCCGGGGAGTACCTGGCCGGCCGCGTGGCCGACCTCGACGACGTGCGGAATCGTATTGTCGCCCGTCTGCTGGGGGTGCCGATGCCCGGTGTGCCGGACAGCGACGAGCCGTACGTCCTGGTCGCGCGTGACCTCGCCCCGGCGGACACGGCGCTGCTCGACCCGTCCCTCGTTCTCGGCTTCGTCACCGAGGAGGGCGGCCCGACCAGCCACAGCGCGATCCTGGCCCGGGCACTCGGAGTCCCGGCCGTCGTGGCGCTGCCGGGTGCGGGCGAGCTCGCCGAGGGGACGGTGGTCGCCGTCGACGGCAGCACCGGCGAGATCTTCGTGAACCCGAGCGACGACAAGAAGGCACAGCTCGAGGCTGCGGCCGCCGAGCGCAAGGCCGCCCTGTCCGCCTCGACCGGGCCGGGTGCCACGGCCGACGGCCACAAGGTGCCTCTGCTGGCGAACGTCGGCGGTCCGGCCGACGTACCGGCCGCTGTCGAGGCCGGGGCCGAAGGTGTCGGTCTGTTCCGCACGGAGTTCCTGTTCCTGGACGACAACAAGAACGCGCCGTCCGAGGAGAAGCAGATCGAGGCGTACCGTCAGGTTCTCGAGGCATTCCCCGAGGGCCGCGTCGTCGTGCGGGTGCTGGACGCGGGTGCGGACAAGCCGCTCGACTTCCTGACACCGGCGGACGAGCCGAACCCGGCGCTGGGCGTCCGCGGTCTGCGGGCGCTGCTCGACCACCCGGAGGTGCTGCGCACGCAGCTGAGCGCGCTCGCGAAGGCCGCGGAGGGTCTGCCGGTCTATCTCGAGGTCATGGCGCCGATGGTCGCCGACCGCACCGATGCGAAGGCGTTCGCCGACGCGTGCCGTGACGCCGGGCTGCAGGCGAAGTTCGGTGCCATGGTGGAGATCCCCTCGGCGGCGCTGCGGGCGCGCTCGATTCTGCAGGAGGTCGAGTTCCTGTCGCTGGGTACGAACGACCTCGCGCAGTACACGTTCGCCGCGGACCGTCAGGTGGGTGCGGTGTCGCGTCTGCAGGACCCGTGGCAGCCCGCGCTGCTCGACCTGGTCGCGCTGTCCGCCGAGGCGGCGAAGGCCGAGGGCAAGAGCTGCGGCGTCTGCGGTGAGGCCGCGTCGGACCCGCTGCTGGCGTGCGTGCTGACCGGTCTGGGTGTCACCTCCCTGTCCATGGGTGCGGCGTCGATTCCTTATGTCCGGGCGACGCTGGCGAAGTACACGCTGGCGCAGTGCGAGCGTGCGGCGGCGGCCGCTCGTGCCGCTGACACCGCTGACGAGGCGCGCAGGGCTGCTCAGGCGGTGCTGTCCGGCGAGTGATCCGGGAGGGCCTCGCTTCGACGTCGTCCGGGGAGGGGCGCTCCACCTGTGGGTGGGGCGCCCCTCGCCCGTTCGTGCATCTTGATCAACTCCGGATCCCGCCTGTCACCGGGGCTCCGCTCGTCCGTTCAATGGGTGTGGCCCGTCGGGTGTCCGTCGTCCCCGAGGTCGGGTGGCGCGCTGTAGTCGACGCCGGATTCCGGGGAGACGAGGTCACCGGACTCGATGTCGGTGCAGTAGGCGTCGAAGACCTCTCCCGCGGTCAGCGGCTCCAGGTGTTCTCCGCGCAGGCGCCAGCCGTAGACGCGGTCCGTCGTGTCGGGTGCGGTGGTGCGCATGACGAGTCCGCCGGCGCTGTGGGTGGCGATGCCCAGGGCGAGGACGGTGGTGAATTCGAGTGCCTCGGTCTCGTCGATGCGGGCCGTGCCATCGGGGTCCTCGTCGGCGTGGAGCACCGCGACGAGGGTTTCGGGTGGCGCCGAGACGCTGCAGACGAGGTGGCGGTGGCCGGGGCTCGCGGTGTCGAGGATGCGGGTGAGGAGCCGGGATGCGTGCGCGAAGGCGGCGCGTCCGATGTCCTCGCCGCACGAGGCGCAGACGCCGAGGTGGGCGAGGGTCGTGGTCGCGTACTGCCAGGTGGCCTGCCGTACGGCTTCGTCGACCAGGTCCGGGACGAGTTCGGCCAGGGGCTGTCCCACGTACGGGATGGTGGGTCCCATGGCGGCCAGCTCCGCCGTGAATCGGGTACGGCTGGCCGGAGCGTCCGGTTCCAGCCCGCTGTGGGCGCAGAACTCCACGTACTCCTCCGGGTCGAAGAGGGCGACCGTGGTGTGATTGCCCTGGGCAGCGAGGGTCCTGAGCAGCGTTTCGACCTGCTGGAGGTAGGTCGTGTGGTCGTCGAAGGTGAAGGTGCGGTAGCCCCGCATCGCGGTGAAGTCGTGTTCGTCGGTCAACAGGCCGATGGTGCCCGCGATTTCGCGGCGCAGGGCGCGTCGCATGGTCTGGTCGGTGTGCGGCATGATTCCCCCTACGTACAGTCGATCGATGCTCACTCACAGTAACGTGAGCCACCGACAACGCCGCCGGCCGCGGCGGCTGCGGAGCCGTAGCGGTGGTGTCACGGCGTCTGCCGCGAGGTGTGTCAGGCGCGTTTGCGGGCCAGGTCCTCGTAGAAGTGAAGTAGGTCGAGGTTGTCGATCGAGCCCGGGTTGACGGCCTTTTCCAGGGGCGTGCCCTGGAGGAGGCGTTTGACGGGAACCTCGATGCGCTTGCCCGTGAGGGTGTGCGGAACGCCCGGGACCTCGATGATCTCGTCGGGGACGTGGCGCGGTGAGAGCTGTTCGCGGATCGTCTGCTTGATGCGGTTCAGGAGGGTGTCGTCCAGGACGGCTCCTGGGGTCAGATGGACGAAGAGGGGCATCCAGTAGCCGCCGTCGGGCTGTTCGATGCCGATGACGAGGGACTCCTTGATCTCGGGGAGTCGCTCGACGGCTTCGTAGATGTCGGCCGAGCCCATGCGGACACCCTGCCGGTTCAGGGTGGAGTCCGAGCGGCCGTGGATGATGACGGAGCCGCGGGAGGTGACGGTGATCCAGTCACCGTGCCGCCACACCCCGGGATACATGTCGAAGTAGCTGTCGTGGTACCGGCTGCCGTCGGGGTCGTTCCAGAAGCGGATCGGCATGGAGGGCATCGGGTTGGTGACGACCAGCTCGCCGACCTCGTCGATCAGGGGCTTGCCGCTGGGGTCCCAGGACCGCAGGTCGGTGCCGAGGCCAGGGGCCTGCAGTTCACCGAGGTACACCGGGAGGGTCGGTACGGCTCCCGCGAAGCAGGAGCACACGTCCGTGCCGCCGCTGACGGATGCGATCCACAGGTCGTCGCGGACCTCGTCGTGCAGCCAGCTGAAGCCGTCCGGGGGCAGCGGCGAACCGGTCGTGGCCACGCACTGCACCCGGGCGAGGTCGTAGTCGCGCGCCGGGTGCACGCCCGCCTTTCGGCAGGCCATGACGTACGCGGCGGAGGTGCCGAAGAGGGTGGCTCCGGTGCGTTCGGCGACGCGCCACTGGGCGCCGGTGTCGGGATGGCCGGGGCTGCCGTCGTACAGGACGATCGTGGTGCCCGTCAGAAGGCCGGAGACGAGGAAGTTCCACATCATCCAGCCGGTGGACGTGTACCAGAAGAGGCGGTCCTCGGGGCCGAGGTCGCAGTGCAGGCCGAGCTGCTTGAGGTGTTCGATCAGGATGCCCCCCTGGGACTGGACGATGGCCTTGGGAAGGCCGGTCGTGCCCGAGGAGTACAGCACCCACAGCGGGTGGTCGAAGGGGACCTGTTCGAAGACGGGCTCGACGTCGGTCGAGGTGAGGGACGACCATTCCAGGGCGCCTTCGGGGGCGTCGGTGCCAAGGAGCGGGATGTGGACGACGGCGCGCAGGGTGGGCAGTTCACGGCGCAGTTCGGCGACGATCTCGCGACGGTCGTGCTCCTTGCCGCCGTATCGGTAGCCGTCGACCGTGAACAGGACGACCGGCTCGACCTGCTGGAAGCGGTCGAGGACACTGCGGGCGCCGAAATCGGGTGCGCAGGAGGTCCATACGCCGCCGACGGCTGCCGTGGCGAGGAGGGCGACGACGGCCTGCGGGATGTTGGGCAGGTAGGCGCTGACGCGGTCCCCCGGGCGTACGCCGAGGGCGCGCAGCTCGCCGGCGAGGGAGCCGACCTGGCGGCGCAGTTCGGACCAGGTGACGGGTCGGGGCTCGTGGGTCTCGTCGATCGCCACAAGGGCGGGCTCGTCGGCACGGGTGGCCGACGCGCGCAAGGCGTGTTCGGCGTAGTTCAGGCTCGCCCCGGGGAACCATTGCGCACCCGGCATGGAGCGGTTGCCGAGCACGTGCGCGTAGGGGGTGGAGAACCGTACGTCGAACCACTCGGTGACGGCCTTCCAGAACGTGTCCAGTTCGTCCACCGACCAGCGGTGCAGGGCCGAGTAGCCGCCCTCGGCGGGCGCTCCGTGGTGGTCGGCCGCCCAGGCCTGGAACCTGGTGATCTGTGCCCGGGCGATGCGGTCGGCGTCGGGCTGCCAGAGCGGCTTGGGGTTCGCTGAGGTCATGGGGCGGCTCCCGGACTGTGCGCGTCGTGTGCGTGGTCCGCGCACGAGCTGGGGTGTGCGCGTCACGCGGATGACACGGACGATGCCATGTGATCGACTTCTGCACCAGGGTGCGCCACACATAGTCGCCATCGTGAAGATGTGCTCACGCCACGGGTGAACGACAGTTGAACGGCGCCTCTCCACGGGGATGTCAATGGCAGGGTGAGCAGCATGGACGGTCGTGACCTGGTGCGTTCGGTGAAGGCGGTCGGTTCGGGGGGTGCGGCGCAGGGTTTGCGCACGGTGCGGGCCGCGTGGCGCAGGAGGCGTACCGACGCCACCGGGTTGCCGCCGCGGGGTGCGGAACGGGCGCGGGTGCCCGGGCCGGTGCAGGAGGTGGAGCCGGGGCCAGGCGGCGGTGTCGTCCGGTTCGCCCGGGCCGAACTGCGGATCACGGTCGCCGTGAACGGGGCGGTGTTCTGGGGCTGGGACGGAGCCGGGCCCGAGCCGTCGTACGCACTCGCGGGCCGCAGTCCCGAGCCGGATCCGCGGGCCGTCCTGGAGCCGGACAAGGACGGCGGCTGGCGGGTCGTGGCGGAGCGCGTCACGGTCGTGGTGTCGCGGTACGGCGCCGTGGAGGTGCGCACGCCCGGCGGGGTGACCCTGCGCCGGGATCTGCCGCCCCGATGGTGGGAGTCGGCGGACGGCGGCGGCGCCCGCTGGATGCAGCGGTCCGAAGTGGCACCGGACGCGCGGTTCTTCGGACTCGGCGGCCGGGCCTCGGGACCGCGGCTGCGCGATGGGACGTACCGCCTGTGGAACACGGATCCGGGACGGCCCTTCGGACCCGGCGACGACCCTCTGTACATCACCATGCCGGTGCAGATGGTGGTCGCCGATGCGGCCACGCATCTGGTGTTCCACGACACCGCGTGGGACGGCACGGTGACGTTGCGGGAGGGCGAGGAGGGGGCCGGTTCCGGGCACGACCGGGCGGGCACCTGTGAGCTGCGGATGGACGGCGGGCCGCTGCGCTGCTGGGTGATGGTGGGCACCCCCGCGCGCGTGCTGCTCGTCTGGGCGTCGCTGACGGGTGCGCCCGCCCTGCCGCCGGCGTGGGCTCTGGGCCACCACCATGCGCGGTGGGGCTTCGGCAGCGAACAGGAGGTGCGCCGGATCGTCGCGGGCTACCAGGAGCGCGCGCTCCCGCTCGACGCCGTCCATCTGGACATCGACCACTACGACGGCCACCAGGTCTTCACGGTCGACCGGGAGCGTTTCCCGAAACTGCCGGTGCTCGCCGAGGAACTGCGCCGGGACGGGATCCGTCTGGTGTCGATCGTCGACCCCGCGGTCAAGGCCGAGCCGGGCAACGCCGTGTACGACAGTGGGAGTTCCGCGGACGCGTTTGTTCGGGACACGTCGGGTCGGCTCGTGGAAGGGGTCGTGTGGCCCGGGGAGGCCGTCTACCCGGACTTCACGGACGGACGTGTGCGGCAGTGGTGGGGCGGGCTCTACGAGGAGCGCCTCGCGCAGGGCTTCGCGGGTTTCTGGCACGACATGAACGAGCCGGTGTCCTTCACGGCCTTCGGGGAGAACACCCTGCCCCGCTCGGCCCGGCATGCGCTCGAGGGCCGTGGCGGTGACCACCGGGAGGCCCACAACGTGTACGGGCTGTGCATGACCCGGGCCGCATACGAAGGGCTGCGCGAAATCGCCCCCCAGGAACGGCCGTTCCTGTTCTCGCGCTCAGGGTGGGCGGGAATGCAGCGTTACGGAGGAACCTGGTCCGGAGACGTGGCCACGGGTTGGCCCGGGCTGCGTGCCTCGCTGTCCCTGGTGGTGGGCCTCGGTCTGTGCGGCGTCCCGTACTCCGGGCCGGATGTGGGCGGCTTCGACGGCAGTCCCTCGCCGGAGCTGTACCTGCGCTGGTTCCAGCTCGCCTCTTACCTGCCGCTGTTCCGTACGCACGCGAGTCTGCGGGCCGGGCGCCGGGAGCCCTGGGAGTTCGGCGACGAGGTCCTCGAGCACGCGCGCGTGGCGCTCGCCGAGCGGCGGCGTCTGCTGCCGTACTTCGTCACGCTGGCGCATCTGGCGCGCCGCACGGGTGCGCCCTATGTGCGGCCCCTGTGGTGGGGCACGCCCGAGGACCGGGCGCTGAGGGACTGCGGGGACGCCTTCCTGCTCGGCGACAGCCTCCTGGTGGCTCCGGTGCTGGAGCCCGGCGCGCGCCGGCGGACGGTGGTGCTGCCGCGGGGGCGCTGGTACGACACGACGACCGAGGAGGCGTACCAGGGACCGGGACGCGTGCTGATCGACGCCCCCCTCGGGCGGATTCCGGTGCTCGCGCGCGCGGGCGCCGTCCTGCCCGTGCGGGGGGAGGACGGCGGTCTGGAGCTGGAGGTGTGGGCGCCCGCACGAAGCCGGTCCGGCGGCGGGCTGGTGGTGCCGGACACGGGCGACGGATGGGCCGAGCCGGATGTCCAGCGCTATGTGACGCGGTGGAAGGGCCGGCAGGTGGTGGTGCGGCGGGACAGGAAGGACGGCCGTAGCGAGCCCGCTTATCCAGTGCGCATACGGGGGCTGGGCCGCGGGTGAGACGCGCAGTACGCGCCCGTGGTCGTCCGCGCGTGGCCCGGGCGACACGTGCCTGATCGAATGAGCACGGCTGGGGGGTTGCCGCACGCCATCGCCTCGGGTCCGGCCCGGGCGGGAAGGCTCAGAGGCCGTCCCGCCCGTGGGTCACACGTAGCGGCCCTCGAACCACCCCTGCACCGCGAGCGTGTGCAGCGGGAAGGCGAGTTCGGCCGGGCGGCGCAGGAGGTGCCAGCCCTCCGTCTCGTCCGTGCCGGCGGACGGCGGCAGGTCGGCGGCCGGGCGTTCGGGGAGGAGCCCGAACAACAGGAGGTGGCCGTCCGGCGAGCTCATCGCGTCGACGAGCCGCACATCGCGACCGGCCGCGTCGATACCGGTCTCCTCCTTGAGTTCACGGACGACGGCGTGCCGCCAGTCCTCACGGTGGTCGATGAAGCCTCCGGGGAGGGCGATGCCGCCGCGGGCGGGAGGGATGGTTCGGGTGATGACGACCAGGGCCGTTCCCTTGGTGTCGTACACGGGCTGGAGGGCCACCGCCACGGGCAGCGGGTTGCGGTAGGCCACCGTGCCGCAGGCGGCGCAGGTGCGGGGCCAGCCGGAGACGCCCTCTCCGTAGGGCGCTCCGCAGCTCGAACAGTGCGAGCCCGGCACGGACTCGGCGGATGCGAACGGGGATTCGGACACGTGGCGGACTGTATCCGATCACGGGGAGGGCGTCTTCCGGGGGCGGCTCAGCGGGAGGACCTCAGCGACCTCTTGGACACGGGGAAGTCGAAGTAGGTGTCCGGGTAGGGCTCCGGCTTGTAGGTGTAGTGCCACCACTCCTCGGCGAGGTTCACGAAACCGAGGCCCTCGAGGGTGCTCTTCAGCAGCTGCCGGTGGGCACGCTGCTCGCCGACGATCCGGGGGTCGTCGGTGTGGGCGAGGGTGTCGAAGCAGTCGAAGCCCGTTCCCATGTCGACGGAGTTGTCCGGAAAGCGCTCGTCCTGGGGCGCGTAGCACGGTACGAGCGGTTCTCCGGGGACGTACGGCCGGGTCGGCCCGGCCGGAAGCCGCACGATGGTCAGATCCATGGTGGAGCCCCTGCTGTGTCCGGACTTCTCCGCGATGTAACCGTCCGCGAACAGGCGGGACTTGTCGACCTGCGGATAGAACTCGGCCTTCATCCTCTCGTCGCCGAGGTCCTCCGCCCAGCGCACGAAGTGGTCGACGGCGCGCTGTGGCCGGTAACAGTCGTACACCTTGAGCGTGTAGCCCTTGCGCACCAGCTTCACCTGCGCCTTGTGGAGGGCCTCGGCGGCCGGGCGGGTGAGGATGCACAGGGGTTGCCGGTAGCCGTCGACGTGCTCACCGACGAAGTTGTGCACGGTGAAGTACCGGATCTCCTGGAGGATCGTGGGGTCCACCGATCTCAGCGCCACGAAGTCGTCGGGCGCCTTGAGCTCCGGAGTTGCCCGGGCCGTGACGGAGGCGGACGTGACGGCGAGGAGTGCGGCGAGCGCGGTGACGAGACCACGTACCGCGACGGAGAGACGTGTCATGACCCTCTCATTTATCAGCCGTCACTTCCGCGGGGAAGGGACGCGCTCCGCGTTCGATCTCCGGGACGCCTGCCCATCTCCGGGAGTCCGTGACAGACTTTTGACGTTCCATCAGATTCAGAGAGGGGTCATGTCGCGTGTTCACACTCCTGTGGTGGCCGGGTGGTTCGCGGGCGAGGGGAACGACTTCCGTCTCGTCGGCACACGGTGTGCCGCATGCGGGTCGGTGTTCTTCCCGCGCGAGGACACCTTCTGCCGCAACCCGGGCTGCAAGGGCGGTGAGCTCACCGCGACGACACTGTCCAAACGTGGGCGAATTTAGTCGTACACCGATACTCGGTACCGGCCTCCGTCACCCTATGTGACGAATCCGGAACTTCCGTGGGAGCCCTACGCGTTGGTCGCGGTGGAGCTGGAAGCAGAGCGCATCGTGGTGCTCGGGCAGGCGGTTCCGGGGGTGACCGTCGCCGATCTGGCGGTGGGCATGGAGGTCGAGGTCGTCCCCGGCGTGCTGAGCGAGGACACGGAGACGACCTGGACGACATGGCAGTGGCGGCCGACGGGGGTGGTGGTATGACGCACGATGTGGCGGTGCTCGGCGCGGGCATGCATCCCTGGGGGAAATGGGGGCGAAGTTTCGTCTCGTACGGGACGGCGGCGGCGCGCGCGGCGCTGGCGGACGCGGGGGTCGACTGGCGGGACGTCGGCTCGATCGTGGGTGCGGACACGGTGCGGGGCGGTTATCCCGGGTATGTGGCGGGGGCGACGTTCGCTAAGGCGCTCGGCTGGCAGGGGGCACGGGTCGCGAGCGTGTACGCGGCGTGCGCCTCGGGGGCCCAGGCCGTCAACACGGCACGGACGCAGATTCTTTCGGGGCTCGCGGACGTGGCGCTCGTGGTCGGCGCGGACTCCGCGCCCAAGGGGTTCTTCCGTCCCGCGGGCGGTGACCGGCCCGACGATCCGGACTGGCTGCGGTTCCGGGTCCTGGGGGCGACGAATCCGGCGTACTTCGGGCTGTACGCACGCCGGCGGATGGCTCTCCACGGGGACACGGTGGACGACTTCGCGCAAGTCAAGGTGAAGAACGCCGGCTTGGGAGCGCTGAATCCCAATGCCCGCTACCGCAAGCCGGTCACCGCTGAGGAAGTCGCCGCCTCTGCGGTGGTCGCCGATCCCCTACGCCTGCTGGACATCTGCGCGACGTCGGACGGCGGGGCGGCGCTCGTGCTCTCGAGCATGGAGTTCGCGCGACGCCATGGAGTGGCGGAGCCGGTGCGGATACGGGCGGTGTCCACAGTGACTCCGCGCTTTCCCAACACCGTGCTCGACCTGCCCGACATCGCGACGGACTCGGCGCTGGCGGTGGAGCCGGCGAGTGAGACGTTCCGCGCGTCGATCGCGCGGACCGCGTACGAGGAGGCAGGGATCGGACCCGCGGATCTCTCACTCGCCGAGGTCTACGACCTGTCGACCGCGCTGGAGTTGCAGTGGTACGAGGATCTGGGACTGTGCAGGGAGAGCGAGGCGGCGAAGCTGTTGCGGGAGGGGGCAACGGCGCTCGGCGGACACATACCCGTCAACGTCAGCGGTGGACTCGCCTCCTTCGGAGAGGCCGTTCCCGCGCAGGCGATCGCCCAGGTGTGCGAGCTGACCTGGCAGTTGCGAGGTGACGCGGGCGACCGGCAGGTCGCCGGTGCGCGTGTCGGGATCACCGCGAACCAGGGCCTGTTCGGGCATGGATCCGCGGTCATAGCGGTGCGGTGACCGCTGCACGGCGGAGAAGCCCGACAGAGGCGCCGAGGGGGCCGGACGTGGGCGCCCGGGCCGTCGCACCGCTACCGCCCTCCACCGCGCCGGCGAAGGCCGTCCACACGCTCTGTGATCACCTGGGAATGCTGTGTGAACAGGTCATGAACTGGGCCTCGGCGTGCGCCGGCGGCGCCATCATGCTCCCGTGCCCTCCTGGACGGATACTCTCCGCTTCGCCTTCCAGCCGGTGGTCAATCTGACGACCGGAGGGGTAGCGGCGTTGGAGATCCTCGCGCGCCCAGAGACCGGCGACATCCTCGCACAGGCCCGCCGGGACCCCGAACTCGACGGGAATCTGGCCGCGCTGGCGGTCAGCGCGGCGGCGCGCAGGGAGACGCTGCTTCCGCTGCACGTCAACGTGTTCGCCGGAACCCTCGCCGATCTCGGCGGCCTCACCGCCGTGCACAACGCCGTGTGCGAGGCAGGACGGCTGCCCTGGGAGGTGACGATCGACATCGGCCCGCCGTACACGCACGTGCCGCACCGGGCTCTGCTGGAGGCCGTCGGCGTACTGCGCGGTGAGGGCTTCCGGGTCTGCGCGGACGGCGTCGGCGACGGCGACGCACCCCTGCGGCTGCTCTCCGACATGGCACCCGACCTGGTGAAGCTCGACGTGTCCCTGCTGACCCGGTCGGCCGCAGTGCGGGCCATGCGGACCCTGTGCGAGCAGTTGGGCGCGCTGCTGTCGGTCGAGGGCGTGGAGACCGAGCTGCAGTGCGCGGCCGTGCGGGCCGCGGGGGCGCAGTTGGCGCAGGGCGACCTGTTCGCGCCGCCGTCCCGGCTGCCCGCCGCCGACGTATACGTTCCGGCACTGGTGCCGTCCGTGGTGGCGACGCCGCGTACCGGGCCGTCGGTGCGGCAGTTCGTACGTCCCGCCGCGCTGCTGCCCGTCACGGCCTCGGCGGGACAGGTGCGGGCGCTGCTCACCGGGTCACCCGACGTGTCCGGGGTGCTGCTGGTGGACCGGGCCGGGGTGCCCCTCCGGTCGGTTCACCGCTCGCGCTTCCTGCTGTCGATGTCGGGGCGCTACGGCCACGCGCTGTACGCCGATCGGCCGGCCGCGAAGCTCGGCGATCCTCCGCGCACGGTCGGGATCGACGCCACGGCATGGGAGGTACTCGACGTGGTGGCGGACGGGGGACGGGACCGTACGTCGGACGACGTGGCGGTGGTCGACCGGGTCGGGCGGTGCGTGGGCGTCGTACGGCTCGCGGATCTCGTGCGGGCGCTGGCGGAGAACCGGGTCGAGGAAGCCGCGGGGCTGAATCCTCTGACCCGGCTGCCCGGTTCGGACGCGATCACCGGTGAAGTGGACCGGCGGATCGCGGACGGGCGGGTGTTCGCGCTGAGCTGGCTGGACGTCGACCACTTCAAGCAGGTCAACGACGGGGCGGGCTTCGCCGCCGGCGACGAGTTGATCCGCGCGGTGGGGCGGGCGTTGCAGGGCGCCGCGTCCGGGAGCACGCGCGTGGGGCACATCGGCGGGGACGACTTCCTGGTGCTGGCGGATCCGGAGGGCCTCGATCCGCTGGTCGCTTCGGTGCTGGACGCACCCTGGTCGGCGGACGGGCGCACGGTGACACTGTCGCTGGCCACGATCCTGTGCGCCCCCGGCAGCGTGATGGACCACCGTCAGGCGGCGGCGTGCCTCGCGCCCCTGAAGCAGGCCGCGAAGGCCCTGCGCGGAGCGAGTTGGGTCCTGGGCCGGGCAGGCTTTCCAGGCCACGAGGTCCGCCGCGGCTCGGCAGCGGCCCCGGCTCACGCGCGCGGTCCCGCACGGGCCTGAGGTCCGCCGGGCCCCGGCCCCCTGGCCGCGGGACCGTCGCGGCCTGCCTCAACCGTTGTCGTCCCCGACCTTGACGCTCTCCGGGTGCCGGTGAAAACTTCCGGATGTCAGTCGGCATCGCCGCATTCGGGCGTATTCAGGTATGCGCCCCTGAGGCCTACGCCAGTAGGACGGGTCATCCCCGACGGGCGATTCCACTGCGCTGGCACGCTCGTCGCGGACGCCGGGCGGGGCGCGGGACCCTCCCTGCCTTCGGCTGAAGTCGCCAAGGGAAACGCCACCTGCACGGAGGACGGACTCGGGGCGGAAGTGCTCCGGGCGAGGGCCTAGGAGCCGCCATGACCCACGGAAGCATCTTCGTCGGCGAGTTGATCGGAACGGCCATCCTCATCCTGTTCGGCGCGGGTGTCTGCGCCGCTGTCACCCTCAACTACTCCAAGGCCAAGGGCGCGGGCTGGGTCGTCATCGCCTTCGGCTGGGGCTTCGGCGTCCTCGCGGGCGCCTACACGGCCGCCCCGAAGTCCGGCGGACACCTCAACCCGGCGGTCACCCTCGGCCTCGCCATCGCCGACGTCACCAAGTGGGGGGACGTCCCGTACTACCTGCTGGGCCAGATGGCGGGCGCGGTCCTCGGTGCCGTGCTGACCTGGCTGCTCTACTTCGCGCAGTTCCAGGCCAACGCCGAGGAGGACAAGGCGCTGCCCACGCTCGGGATCTTCTCGACGGCCCCCGAGATCCGCAATCCCGTCGCCAACCTGATCACCGAGATCATCGCGACCGTCGCCCTGGTGCTGCCCATCCTGTTCTTCGGCAAGAACCTCGGCACCGGCATCGGCCCGATCCCCGGCACCACGGCGTACGGCTCGGGCATCGGGATCCTGCTCGTCTCCCTGCTGGTCGTCGGCATCGGCCTCTCCCTCGGCGGGCCCACCGGATACGCGATCAACCCCGCCCGGGACCTCGGCCCACGCATCACCCACTCCCTGCTGCCGATCCCCAACAAGGGGACCTCGGACTGGGGTTACGCCTGGATACCGGTGGTGGGACCACTGATCGGCGGGGCGCTGTCGGCCCTCGTGTACAAAGCAGCCTTCTGACCCTTTGACGAAGGGGACGTCATGACGGACAACGCCCAGAAGTACGTGGCCGCGATCGACCAGGGCACCACGTCCAGCCGCTGCATCATCTTCGACCACAGCGGTGCGATCGTCGCCGTCGACCAGCGCGAGCACCGCCAGATCTTCCCCAAGCCGGGCTGGGTGGAGCACGACGCCACGGAGATCTGGTCCAAGGTGCAGGCGGTGGTCGCGGGTGCGATCGCCAAGGCCGGACTGCGCGCCGACCAGCTCAGCGCGCTCGGCATCACCAACCAGCGCGAGACGACGGTCCTGTGGGACCGGGCCACGGGCAAGCCCGTGCACAACGCGATCGTCTGGCAGGACACCCGGACGGCCGCCCTGTGCAACGAACTCGGGGGCCCCGACGGGCAGGATCGTTTCCGCGAGCAGACCGGACTACCGCTCGCAAGCTACTTCTCCGGTCCCAAGGCGGCCTGGCTGCTCGACAACGTGCCCGGCCTCAGGGCGCGCGCCGAGCGCGGCGAGATCGCCTTCGGAACCATCGACTCCTGGCTGATCTGGAACCTGACAGGGGGCACGGACGGCGGACAGCACGTCACCGACGTCACCAACGCCGGACGCACGATGCTGATGAACCTGGAGACCCTCCAGTGGGACTCGGCGATCCTGTCCGCCATGAACGTCCCGGAGGCGGTGCTGCCCGAGATCAGGTCCTCCTCCGAGGTGTACGGGAGCGCCGTCGGCCAGCTCGCGGGGGTGCCCGTGGCATCGGCGCTGGGCGACCAGCAGGCGGCCGTGTTCGGGCAGGCCTGCTACGACGTGGGCACCGCGAAGAACACCTACGGCACGGGCAGCTTCCTGCTGCTCAACACGGGGAACCATCCGGTGCCGTCAAAGAGCGGACTGCTGACGACCATGGGCTACAAGATCGGCGGTGAGGCGCCCGTCTACTGCCTGGAAGGGTCGATCGCGATCACGGGCGCGCTCGTGCAGTGGTTCCGCGATCAGCTCGGCATCATCCGTACCGCGGACGAGATCGAGACCCTGGCGGGAAGCGTCGAGGACAACGGCGGTGCGTACATCGTGCCTGCCTTCTCCGGCCTGTTCGCGCCCTACTGGCGTTCCGACGCGCGCGGCGTGATCAGCGGCCTGACACGGTACGTCACGAAGGCACACCTCGCGCGTGCGGTGCTGGAGGCGACGAGCTGGCAGACGCGTGAGGTCGTCGACGCCATGTACCAGGACTCCGGGGTGCAGATCACGACCCTCAAGGTCGACGGCGGCATGACGAAGAACAACCTGCTCATGCAGCACCAGGCGGACGTGCTCGATGTCCCCGTCATCCGCCCGAAGGTCTCCGAGACGACGTGCCTGGGCGCAGCGTACGCGGCCGGCCTCGCGACCGGGGTCTGGAACGACCTGGACGAGCTCAAGTCGCACTGGCAGAAGGACATCGAGTGGACGCCCGCCATGGAGGCGTCGGTACGCGACCGCGAGTACCACAACTGGCGCAAGGCCGTGGAGAAGAGCTTCGGCTGGCAGGAGGACGGGGTGGACTGACGTCACCCTTCACGCGCGTGCACCCCGCGCGCGTGCGCGACTGCGGCTCGTACCCCGGTCGGCGGGGGTACGGGCCGTACGTGCGCCTCCCGCGGATCAGGTGGTGACGCTCTGGCGGGCGTCGGCCGCCTGCGCCATGGCGTGCCGGACGACCTCGATCAGGACCTCCTTGGCCGACTCCCGCTCGCGGGCGTCGCAGAGGACGACCGGGACGTCGTCATCGAGGTCGAGGGCCTGCCGTACGGCCTCGGCGGGGTAACGGGCCGCGCCGTCGAAGCAGTTGACGCCGACCACGAAGGGTATGGAGCGGCGCTCGAAGTAGTCGACGGCGGCGAAGCAGTCCTCCAGACGGCGGGTGTCGGCGAGGACGACGGCGCCCAGGGCACCGCTGGTCAGTTCGTCCCACAGGAACCAGAAGCGGTCCTGGCCCGGAGTCCCGAACAGGTACAGCACAAGGTCCTCGCGGAGGGTGATGCGGCCGAAGTCCATGGCGACGGTGGTGGTGTACTTGCCCTCCACGCCGCTGGTGTCGTCGACCGGACGGCCCGCCTCCGTGAGCACCTCCTCAGTGCGCAGCGGCCTGATTTCGCTGACCGCGCCGACGAGGGTCGTCTTGCCCACGCCGAAACCACCGGCCACGAGGATCTTGAGCGTGACGGGCTCGACCGGAGGCTTGCCGCGCTCACTGCGCCCGAAGATCATCGTTCTCTTCTCCTGCTCGATCGGGGTCGGACGGCGGCGGCCCGTAGCCTCCGCCGCCGGGGGTTTCGACGACCAGTACGTCGCCGGGGCCCACGTCTGCCGAATCACTGCCCTCGAGACGCAGCACGGTCCCGTCCGCGCGTTCCACGCGGTTGGCACCGAGCGCTCCGGGCTTGCCCCCCGCCATGCCGTAGGGCGGGACCCTACGGTGCTGGGAGAGCGTGGAGACGGTCATGGGTTCCTGGAAACGGATACGGCGGACCGCGCCGTCTCCGCCGCGCCAGCGACCGGAACCGCCGCTGCCGTACCGTACCGCGAACTCGTCGAGCAGGACCGGCAGTCGCCACTCGAGGACCTCGGGATCGGTCAGGCGCGAGTTGGTCATGTGTGTCTGCACCACTGGGGCGCCCGGGAAGCCGTCGCCGGCGCCTGAGCCGGAGGCCACGGTCTCGTAATACTGATACCGGTCGTTGCCGAAGGTGACGTTGTTCATCGTGCCGGAGCCCTCGGCCTGCACGCGGAGTGCCGCATACAGAGCGCCGGTGATGGCCTGGGAGGTCTCGACGTTGCCGGCGACGACGGCGGCCGGGGCCTCGGGCGCGAGCATGGAGCCGGGTGGCACGACGATGTCGAGGGGGCGCAGACAGCCGTCGTTGAGAGGGATGTCGTCGGCGACGAGGGTACGGAAGACGTACAGGACGGCGGCGCACACGACTGAGACGGGCGCGTTGAAGTTGGTGGCGAGCTGCGGGGACGTGCCGGTGAAGTCGACGGTCGCGGAGCGCCTGTCGCGGTCCACCCGCACGCGGACGCGGATGACGGCGCCGGAGTCGGTCTCGTAGGCGTACTCGCCGTCGTCCAGGGCGTCGATGACTCGGCGCACGGCCTCCTCGGCGTTGTCCTGGACGTGCTTCATGTATGCCTGGACGACATCGAGCCCGAAGTTCTCGATCATGCGGCCGACTTCGTCGACGCCCTTCTGGTTGGCGGCGATCTGGGCGCGCAGGTCGGCGAGGTTGGTCTTCGGGTTGCGTGACGGGTGGGGCGCCTCGGTGAGCAGGCGGAACGTCTCCTCCTCACGGAAGCGCCCGTTCTCGGCGAGCAGCCAGTTGTCGAAAAGGACGCCTTCCTCCTCGATGGTGCGGCTGTGCGCGGGCATGGAACCGGGGGCGATGCCGCCGATCTCCGCGTGGTGGCCGCGCGAGGCGACATAGAAGAGGATCTGCTCACCCTCCGTGTCGAAGACAGGGGTGATGACGGTGACGTCGGGCAGATGGGTGCCGCCGTGGTAAGGGTCGTTGACCGCATAGGTGTCGCCGGGGCGCATGCGGCCCGCGCGCCGCCGGACGACCTCCTTGACGCTGGTGCCCATGGAGCCCAGGTGCACGGGAATGTGCGGTGCGTTGGCGACGAGATTGCCCTTGGAGTCGAAGAGGGCGCAGGAGAAGTCCAGGCGCTCCTTGATGTTGACGGACTGGGCCGTGGACTCCAGGCGGGCGCCCATCTGTTCGGCGATGGACATGAACAGGTTGTTGAAGACCTCGAGCAGAACCGGGTCGGCTTCTGTGCTGAGGTCGGAACTCTCCGTAATCGCCACGCGTTCCATGACCAGATGCCCGTCGTCGGTCGCCGCGGCCCTCCAGCCGTCGTCGACGACTGTCGTCGCACTGGCCTCGGTGATGATCGCGGGGCCGGTGACGGTTTCGCCGGGAGGCAGGTGCTCCCGGCGGTGGAGAGGTACGTCGCGCCAGGCTCCGCCCGTATGGAGGCGGACGGTTTCGGGCGCGGCCGAGCTGCCTTCGTACGGGGCGAGGGCGGAGAGATCGGGGGGTTCGGTGATGCCGGTGGCTTCCACGGAGAGGGCTTCGACGACGATCGGGCGCTCGAGCGTGAAGGAGTACGTGGCGCGATGACGCTCCTCGAAGGCGTGCTTCATCGTGTCGGGCTCGGTCAGCTCGACGGTGAGGGTGGTGTCCGTGCCGTCGTAGCGCAGCTGGGCCCGGCGTGTGATCCGGATGCGGTCTTCGGGCACGTCCTCGGCGAGGAGTTCGGCGCGGGCGGTGGCCACCAGGTCGTCGGCGGTCTTCATCACGCCGGGCACCGAGGCGGGCTCCAGGGGCGCCTCGACGGACTGTTCGCGCATGGCCGTGGTGTCGGCGAGTCCGATGCCGAGCGCGGACAGCACACCGGCCATGGGGGGTACGAGGACGGTGCGGATGCCCAGGGAGTCCGCGACCATGCACGCGTGCTGGCCGCCCGCTCCACCGAAGGTGGTCAGGGCGTAGCGGGTGACGTCGTGCCCCTTCTGGACCGAGATCCGCTTCACGGCGTTGGCAATGTTGGCGACGGCGATCCGGAGGTAGCCCTCGGCGACCTGTTCGGGGGTCCGGTCGTCGCCGGTCTGCTCGCGGATCTGCCCCGCGAGTGCGCCGAAGCGCTCACGGACGAGCGCGTCGTCCAGGGACTGGTCGCCCTCCGGTCCGAACACCCTGGGGAAATGGGTGGGTTGGATGCGGCCGAGCATGACATTGGCGTCGGTGACGGTGAGCGGGCCGCCTCCGCGGTAGCAGGCGGGCCCCGGGTCCGCGCCCGCCGAGTCCGGCCCTACGCGGTAGCGGGAGCCGTCGAAGTGCAGGATAGAGCCACCGCCCGCGGCGACCGTGTGGATGTCCAGCATCGGCGCGCGCAGTCGGACGCCCGCGATCTGAGCGGTGAAGACGCGTTCGTACGTGCCGGCGAAGTGCGAGACGTCGGTGGAGGTGCCGCCCATGTCGAAGCCGATGACCCGGTCGAAGCCGGCGAGCTGCGACATCCGTGCCATGCCGACGATCCCGCCCGCGGGCCCGGAAAGGATGGCGTCCTTGCCGCGGAACTGTCCGGCCTCGGCGAGCCCCCCGTTGGACTGCATGAACATCAGCCGTACGCCCTCGAGTTCGTCGGCGAGGTGCTGGACGTAGCAGCGCAGGCCGGGCGACAGGTAGGCGTCGACGACGGCGGTGTCGCCGCGAGGGACCAGTTTCATCAGGGGGCTGACCTCGCTGGAGAGCGAGATCTGCGGGAAGCCGATGCGGGCTGCGAGCTCGCCTATGGCGTGCTCGTGGACTGGGTGCAGATGGCTGTGCATACAGACGACGGCGAGCGCGCGGATCCCGTCGTCGTACGCCTCCTGGAGCGGACCGGCGAGGGCGTCCAGGTCCGGGGCGCGCAGGACGGTGCCGTCGGCCGCGATGCGTTCGTCGACCTCGACGACCCGTTCGTACAGCAGCTCGGGCAGTTCGATCGCGCGGGCGAAGATGCTCGGGCGGTTCTGGTAGGCGATGCGCAGGGCGTCACGGAAGCCGCGGGTGATGACGAGGAGAGTCCGTTCGCCCTTGCGCTCCAGGAGGGCGTTGGTGGCGACGGTGGTGCCCATGCGGACGGCGTCGACCGGCTCGCCGTCGTCGAGGAGTGCGCGAACGCCCGCGACGGCCGCGTCGGCGTACCGGTGCGGGTTGTCCGACAGCAGCTTGTGGGTGAGCAGGCGGCCGTCCGGGCGGCGCGCGACGATGTCGGTGAAGGTGCCGCCGCGGTCGACCCAGAACTGCCAGCCCGTGGTCACGTACGTCTCTCCGATCGCGCTGCTCGGAACCGTGTCCGCAGAGGGGTGGTCAACCCGCTGCGGCTGGTCGTCGCCGATCGGTCAGATCATAACGGCCGAGCCGCCACCGCGCCGGTCCGCAGGCGGCGAGTGCGATCGGCGCCGGACCCGCGCGCGGGGGCCTGCGCCCGCCGGCCCGGAGCGCGCGGAAACCCGGGTTCACAAGGCCCGCAGGCCGCTGATCACATCGCGCAGGATGCTCTCGTCCACCAGTTCGGCGGGCGGCACGGGACGCGTCACATGCACCAGTTCCTCGTCCACGAGGTCCCCGACGAGGACGCGCACCACGCCGACGGGCAGATCGAGTTCGGCAGCGAGTTCGGCGACCGACTGGGGGCCGTCACGGCACAGTTCGACGATGTCCACATGTTCCGGGGACAGCGACTGGTCCGCCTCCGGATCGTCAACGTCCGGCTCCGTGACGACCACCGCGATCAGGTCGAGGCGGTGCTGGGCCGCATGGCTCGTGCGGCCACGCGTCATGGCGTACGGACGGACCACCGGTCCGGCCTCGTCGTCGAACCAGCGGCTGCTTCCCTGATCGTCTCCGCTCATGCCATCCCACTACCCGCCCGAGGACAGATCGGTGCGGGGAGCGGAGCCCAGATGTACGCCGACCCGCTTGACCAGGAGGGTCATCTCGTACGCCACCTGGCCGACGTCGGAGTCCGCATCCGCCAGGACGGCGAGGCAACTGCCGTCGCCGGCGGCGGTGACGAACAGGAACGCCTCGTCGAGTTCGACGATGGTCTGGCGGACCCCGCCCGCGTCGAAGTGCCGGCCAACCCCCTTGGCGAGGCTGTGGAATCCGGAGGCGACGGCGGCCAGGTGCTCGCTGTCCTCCCGGCTCAGCTCCTTGGACACCCCTGTGGGCAGGCCGTCGCTCGAGAGAACCAGCGCCTTGCGGATGCTGGCGACACGCTCCACCAGATCGTCGAGGAGCCAGTTCAGCTCTCCCGACGCCTTGTTGGTCGCGCTGGGCCCTGCGGCCTTCGGTGCGGTCATCGACCGTCCCCCTTTGTCGTTCCTGGTGCTGAGCCGTCCCGGGCGTCGTCGCCCGCGGCGTTCTCCTCGCGGCCGCGCTGCCAGCCCCGCTGGAGCAAGGCGAATCGGCTGCGGACCTCGTCGGCGTCGCGTTCGGCGAGACCCGCTCCGTTCGCGGTCCGGGACCGCTCGCGTTCGGTTCGCCGGTCGGGACCTTCCTTCAACTGCGGGGCCAGGCTGGCCTGCCGAATACGGCGGGGCAGCGCGCCCGCGTCCGACTCACCCGGTCCGGCCGCCGCGTCCCGGTGCGAGATGGTCCCGTCCGAGCCGGCCGGGGGCCGGCTGCGGCGCCGCTGAGGCAGGTCTGCGGCCTCGGAGCGGTCACCGGGCAAACGTGCGGTGCCTTCCGAGAGTTCCCCCGAACGGCCCGACGGGCGTCCGGCGCTCTCCAGCCCCGTCACACCGCGGTCGAGCGGACGCGGCTCCTCGTCGGCTCCTTGGCGCCGCGGCCCAGCTCCTGTCACCGGCCGACCGTGCGAGCTGACGAGTTTGGGGGTCCGACGACGCGGCAGCGGGACCGGGGCGCCCGGATGGTCGGTGTCGCCGTCACGCGCCGGTTCCCGCGTGTCCCGTGCCTGCTGGTGCTGCTCGCCGGGGACCTCCGCGAGGGAGTGCCGGGGGCGGAACAGGCCGCCGCGTTCGCTGTCCTCATCGCCGAGCGCACCCGGGAAGTCCTCGAGGGCGTCCAGGTCGACCGGTGCTTCCAGTTCGACCGGGCCGTTCAGGATCGCTGCCGGAATGCCGGGCAGTGCGGCGGGCCCCCGGGACCGTGACGCCGTACGGTCCGCCTCGGTCCCCGCCTCCTTTTCGGGCAGCGGGCGGTCGAGGCGGAAGCCGATGCCGTTGGTATCGGGGACGTCGTCGGTCAGCAGCGTGTCGGGAATGAAGACGACGGCCGTGGTGCCACCGTAGGGGGACGGCTGCAGCGAGACACGGACGTTCTGCCGCTGGGCCAGCCGGCTGACCACGAAGAGACCGAGCCGGTCGGTGTCGGAGAGCTCGAACTCGGGGGTCTCGGCGAGCCGCAGGTTGGCGTCCAGGAGCGCCTCGGCCGCCATGCCGAGGCCGCGGTCGTGGATCTCCAGAGTGAAGCCGTTGGCGACGCGTTCGCCGACGACCTGCACGGCGGTGTGCGGCGGCGAGAACACCGTGGCGTTCTCCAGCAGTTCGGCCACCAGGTGGGTGAGGTCGGCGACCGCAGGCCCGGTGACGGCGACGCGGGGCAGCCGCCGCACCTCGATGCGCTCGTAGTCCTCGACCTCGGCGACGGCGGCACGTACCACGTCCATGAGCTGGATGGGCTTGCGCCACTGCCGGGAGGGGGCGGCGCCGGAGAGGATGACCAGGCCCTCGGCGTGCCGGCGCATGCGCGTCGTGAGGTGGTCGAGACGGAACAGGTCTGCGAGTTCCTCGGTGTCCTCGGTCCTGCGCTCCATGGTGTCGAGCAGGGTGAGCTGCTTGTGCAGCAGGACCTGACTGCGGCGGGCGAGGTTGACGAAGACCTCGGAGACCCCGGCGCGCAGTTCCGCCTGTTTGACAGCGGCCTCGACGGCGGCGCGTTGGAGGGTGTTCAGCGCCTGGCCGACCTCGCCGATCTCGTTCTTGTCGTACTCCAGCCGCGGCACCTCGGTCTCGACGTCGACCTGTTCGCCCGCGGAAAGGCGGCGCATCACGCTGGGCAGCCGCACCCCGGACGCCTCATGGGCCTCCAGGCGCAGCCGGCGCAGATCGCGGATGAGGCCGCGGCCGATGCGCACGGACAGGATCAGCGAGACCAGGAGGGCGACAAGGCCCAGGACGCCCGCGACGGCCGCCTTGATGATGACGTGGACGGCGAGGGGACGGACACGGCCCTGGTAACGGCTGTCGGCCTGCGTGTTCATCGTGTCGAGCCGGTCGAGGACCTGGTGGGCCGCCTCGTCCCAGCTCTTGGCGGTCACGCCGTGCGGGGTGCCGGGGGTGGCGTTGACGACGGTCTGTTCGGCCACGCGCAGGGGTGCGGTGCCGCCGTTCTGCCAGTAGCGCTGGAACCGTCCGCTCTCCGAGCCCGGCAGCAGCGCCAGACTGACGTCGTACATCACGGCGCGCTGGGCGACGAGGTCGGAGACGTCGCGGATCTCGTCGCGAGTGATCCGGCCGGCGACGAGCGCGGAGCCCAGGAGGGCGTCCTCGCGGGAGAGCAGTTCACGGGCCCGGGAGGTGCCGACGAGGGCGCGGCCCTGCTTGTCCATCTCCACGTTGTCGAGGACCTGCAGGTTGGCCAGGAGCGTGAAACAGGGGTCGACCAGGCGGTTGTAGAGGTCGAGGGCCTGGGCGCGGTTGACGGTGCCCTCCTCGACGCTGCGGCGCAGCGGGTCGATGCCGTCGAGGGCGTCCAGGGTCGAGGCGAGGCGCTCGGCGGTGCCCGGCCCCACGTCGTCGTGCAGGCCCTCGTCCCTGCTGTAGCGGCGCAGCTTGCTCACGACCTCGTCGGTGGCGGCGCGGCTGCGGCGGAGCGCGGCGAGTGCGTCGGAGGCGCGCGGGTCGGCTAGGTAGACGAGGGTCTGACGGCGTTCCTGCTGCAGGACACGGACCGTGTCCTCGGTGGGGTAGCCGACCTTCTCGACGACGTACGAGACGTTGAACAGCGACTCGGCCGCACGGCCGGTGAGCGCCGTGGCGAAGGCCCAGATGGCGGTCAGGGACAGCAGCGGCACGAGAAGCAGCGCCACGATCTTCCGGCGGATGGACTTCCCGCGAAAGCGCATGGCCTCCCCCAGCTCGACCCCCTGCCGTCCGGGGGTACACATGTGCGTCAACAAACGGCGTGAGCCTACTACCGAGACACGTGTATCTCGAAGAGCCGGCCTGGCGCACCACCCGCCGGACGGGGAACAGGACATGGGCAGTTGTCCCGCCATTGCGGGAGATTGCCTCCCCGAAACGGGCGTGCGGCGCGAGGCGACACACAGTCGGGAAGCTGGAGCTCTTGGCCGGAATTTTTCGTTCGACGGGAATCTTCACGGAACTCCGATCGTCTTCCTGTACGGGAAACGGGGGCGGATTCGGCCACATGCGCCGCATGCCGCACTCAGGTGGCGTAAAGCAGCGCAAGCCGGGCAGCCACTGGGGAGCCGGGGTCGGGTGACACCGGGACGAGGGGGCTGCGGGCGGTGGGGAGTGACGAGTTGATGGGCACGGCGGAGCGGCGTGAGACGCCCGGGACAGGGGCCACGGCACCCACGACGGAAGGACGGGGCCCACAGGCACCGGATCGCGCCGTTCCGGTGGGCCCGGACGGAGAGATACCGGAGGGGCAAGACCCGGCGGGCGGGTGGGGCGCCGCGACCGGCGAGGAGCAGTACGGAACGCCGTACTACCGGCAGTTGTGGGTCGAGGAGCCCGCGCCCCGGCGGCGGCTGCCGGATCCCGTGCGTACGGCGGCGGTGCGGGCGGTGCTCATCATCGCGGTGACGCTGATCCAGGCGGTGACCGCCGTCCTGTGCACGCTGGCCGGTTCCTGGCTGGCGTTTCCCATGGTGCTGAGCAGCGTGGCGAGCACGGTGGTGGCGACCTGGGGTGTGCTCGACGTCTGGGTCACGCGCCAGGTGTGGAACCAGCGGCATGGGGTGGTGTCGGCCCCGAGCAGCACGGCCCGGGCCCTGCGCCGCGAGCGCCGCACGGCCCGCCGCCGGGCGCGGGTCGCAGAGCGGCGGCAGGAGCGCATACGCAGGCGCGGCGGGGCCGGACAGTTCTCGCACCCGTGACCCCCTGAGCGCCCTTACGGGGTGCCGACAGGCGGTCGTTTGAACATCCGTGTCGCCGTGATCTCGCTGTGCACCGATTCTCCGGCCTGGGGCTGCTGCGGCAGTCCCAGCCGGAGGTGTTCCTCCACGCGGATGTACTTCAGTCCGGCCCGCAGGTCCGCGTCGTTGCGCAGCCTGATGACCAGCGGGAACTCGGCGAGAGCGGTTGTGTCGAACAGACCGGTGGTGTAGAGGAGCTGGACGCCGAGCGCGTCCGACACGGCCCGCTGGAGCTCCAGCAGGTACGTCGCGTTGGCGCGCCCGATGGGGTTGTCCAGAAACAGCGTGCCCGCGTGACGGTGCTTGTCGCGGCCGCGATCGTTGGAGCGCAGCGCGGCCATGGTGCAGTACAGGGCGATGGCGGCCGTCAGCAGCTGCCCGCCGGAGAACACGTCCCCCATCTGCCCGACCGGGACGCGCTCGGCGCGCAGCACGGCGTCCGGCTTGAGGATCTCGACGGCGACGCCCTTCGGTTCGAGCGCCGCGCTGACGCCTCGCAGAAGCAACGACATGCCGTCGCGCCTGAGGTCGGAGTTCTTCCTGACGGCCGCGCGGGTCGCCTCGTCGATGACCTCGCCGAGCCGTTCGGTGAGCGTGGCCTGGTCGGGCTCCTCGAAGCGGATGCGCAGGAACTCCTGCCCGGACCATTCGCCCAGGCCTTCGGGGAGCCGGGACAGCCGCTGCGCGGACCGCAGCGTGGCAAGCGCGGACTCGACGAGGCCCCGCAGCCGGTCCACGATCGAGTCCCGGTTGCGTTCCAGCTGCGCCAACTCGTCGGTCAGCACACGCAAGCGGGGCGCGAAGGCATCCGCCCACCTCTGTGCGTGCTCCGGCAGCGCGGAGGCGGGCAGTTCGCGGATCTGCTGCCGGGCGGGGGTGCGGACCTGCTCGTACCGGGTGGAGTTGGCATGCCGGACGAGCACGTCGGAGGCCTCCCGCACGGCAGCCTCGGCGGCGGACAGGTCGGCGGCACAGCCGCGCAGCGACCGACGGGCCTCGGCGGCTGCCTGACGCGCCTCCTCGAGCGTGCCGGGGTAGGGCTCCGGCTCCTCATGGTCCTCGTCCGGGGCGTGCTCGCGCAGCAGGTCGCGGAGCATGGCCGCGATCTCGTCGAAACCGCTCGCCGCGTCCTCAGCGGCACGGTGGGCCGCGAGGAGTTCGGCGTGGGCCTCGCGCGCCTGGCCGAGCGCCTCGGTGCGGGCGGCCAGTTCACCGGTCGCCGTGCGCAGCAGCGCCTGCGCGTGCTCGGTGTCCCGGGGAACCAGCTCCTCGGGCAGCTCGGTGTGGGTCTCGGCGTTCTCGGGCGCGAGTCGTTCGGCCTCGCCGCGCAGCCGGCCGAGCTGCTCGCTGGCCGTGGACATGCGCGTCTCCAGCAGCTGCATCAGCTCCTCGGCACGCGCGGCGGCCGCCTGCCGGGACGGTCCGTCGGAGCCGTCCGGGGACTGAAGGAGCTGCTCGGCACGCGTGCGCACCTTGTTGCTGAGCCTTTCCAGCTCGGCGAGCGCGGCGGACTCGTCACTCTCGGCCCGCGCCTGCTCGGCCCGCAGGTCGGCGCCGACGCCGACCTTCTCGTAGACCTGGGAGGCGGCGCGGTAGGCCTCGCGGAGGGCGGGAAGGGACGCCTTGGGCGCGTCCGCGTCCTCCTCCGGCACGTCGTCGGGGGCGCCCGCGATCTCCGCGCGCTCGGCACGCAGCGCACGCGCCGTACGGCGGGCGTCGTCGGCGGCCCGCTGGGCGGCGCGCCGGTCCTCGTCGGCTGCGCGAGCGCGCTCCAGACAGGACTGGGCGCGGGCCTCCGACTCGACCGCCTCGTCGGCGAGTTCGCGCAGCTTGACCTGCCAGCCGGCGCGCTCGCGCAGCCGGAAGGCCAGCCCGGCGAGCGCGTCGGCAGCACGGCGGGCCTTCTGCGCGGCCTCCTGCCGCTCATCGCGCACCTGGGCGGCTTCGGCCGCCGCCTCGTCGGCCTCCGCACAGACGGTGCGCGCCTCGGCCAGCTCCGCCTCTGCCTCCTCGGCGAACACGCGGGCGTCCCGGGCGGCCGTGGCGAGTTCGGTGAGCCGTCCTGCCGGGCAGCCGGTGCGCCAGGCCGCCAGCCGGGCCGCCAACTCGCGGTCCTTGCCGAGACGGGCCGCGAGCGCACGGATCTCGTCGTCCCGCGCGGTGGCCCGCGCGCGCAGCGCCTGTCGCTCCTCGTCGGCGGCGTGCTCGTCGTGCATCGCCGGGTTCGGCGGTACGAGGAACACGTCGCGGCTGTGGTCGCCCCCGTCGAGGGCCGGGGTCGGGGCGAGCAGCGCTGCGGCCGTGCCGACGGCGACGGCGGAGCGCGGCAGCAGCGCGGCGTCTCTCAGCGCCTCGCGGGCCCGGGCGTGCGAGTCCGGGTCGGTGATGACCACGCCGTCGACCAGTTCGGGCCGGGCGGCCAGCACGCGCGCATGGTCGGCGGGGTCGACGGCCTGTGCGAGATAGCGCCAGCCGGGCAGCGCGGGAATGCCGTGTTCGCCGAGGAACTCGACGGTCGCGAGCACGTCGGGGCCTGGTGGCAACAGCCCGCCGTCGCCGAGTGCGCCCAGAATGCGCGCGTCGTCGGCCGCCGCGGTGCGCAGTTCGAAGAGCTGCCGCTCGGCGGAGGAGACGGAGTCGTCGAGCAGTTCGCGCAGTTCGTCGGCGAAGCGGTCCAACTCCTCGAGGGTGAGGGCGCCTTCTTCCGTCGCCGGGGCGTCGGCCGTGCTTGTCTCCTCGTCACGGCGGGGTCCGGGAACCCGGGTGCGTACGCCGGTGCCGGGCAGGCTCAGCAGTTCCGCCAGCCGCTCCTGCGCCGCCAGCGCCTCAGCGGTGCGGCGCTCGGCCTCGTAGGCCCGCTCGGCGGCCGTGGCCGCGTCCGCCGCGCGGGCCGCCGTGAGCTCCGCGCGGGACTCGGCCGACGCCGCCTCGCGCGCATGCTCGGAGGCCCGGCGGGAGGCCTCGCGTGCGGTGTCCCAGGCGGCGACGGCCGTCTTCTCGGCGTCGCTGGCGGCGAGCGCGGCCCGCGCCGGGTCGGCGTCCGGCGCGCTGTCGTCCAGCCAGCCCGCTCGCACGGCCTCGGCGGTCTCCTGCTCGACCTCGGTGAGCCGCTGGCGCAGGTGGCCGGCCTCACTGCGGGCGCGCTGCGCCTCGGTGGCAGCGGCGGTCGAGTCCCGGTGGGCGGACTCGCCGGCCTCCTGCAGGGCGGCGGAACGCTCCTCCTCCTCGTTGGCGAGGGTCTCGGCGCCCTCGGCGGCCGCGTGCAGCGCCCGTACGAGATCAATGGCGGCCTTGGCGCGGGCGGCGAGTGCCGGCGCGGCGTCCCGCTCCGCCTCGCGAATGGCGGCCGCCACGCGCACGAAGCGGTCGGCGGCGGCCCGGTGCCGCAGCACGGCCTCGGCGCCCTGCCAGGCGGAGTACAGCTGGCGTGCGTCGGCCAGCTCCCGCTTCTGCGCGGCGGCGGCCTTCTCCGCTCCGGCGAGTGCCAACGATGCGTGCCGGTAGGCGAGTTCGGCCACGATCAGCGCACTGCGCTCGCGGGCACCCTCGGCATGCGTGACGGCGTACGCGGCGGCGGTGACCCGCTGGGCCAGGTCGGCGGCCCGTACCCGCTCCTGCACCCCACGGGCCGAGAGCCGTCGCGCCAGGGTGCGTGTCCGCCGCTCGGCGCCCACGTGGATGTCACGCGCCCGCGACCGTGCCCCGGCGGCGTCGACGATGCGCCCGAGCAGGTCCACCGACCCGGCGGTGAAGTCCCGCTCGGCGATCAGCTCGGAGCGCCGGCCCAGCTTGTTGCCGAAACCGCTGACCAGATCGGCGAGACCGTCGGTGTCCCGGGTGTCGGTGACGGCGCG
This sequence comes from Streptomyces sp. NPDC022910, assembly GCF_055561075.1. NCBI lineage: Bacteria > Bacillati > Actinomycetota > Actinomycetes > Kitasatosporales > Streptomycetaceae > Streptomyces > Streptomyces sp. NPDC022910. The sequence goes on along the minus strand of NZ_JBVHHL010000006.1, from coordinate 239,913 downwards.
CAGCAGCAGGTCCGTGAAGTCGGAGTCCTTCTTGACCGCGAAGAGACCTGCGGCCTCGCCCTCGTCGGCGTTCATCTCCCGCTGGTAGCGGAAGAGTTCGGGGTCCAGCCCGAGATCCGTCAGATGCTCGTTCCAGCGGTCGTGGATCTCCTCCCAGTGCACTTCGAGGTGCGGGTACGCCTTGCCCGCCTCCGTCAGGGCGTCCCGGAAGCCCTTCATCGTGCGGCGGCGCCCCTGCGCCCCGGACGCGCCCTCGACGGGCGGCCGTACAGCGGTGGACTCGGCGACCGGCAGGTTGTCGAGGCTCAGCCCGGGTCCAGGCCGGAAGGAGTACCAGGCCTCCGCGAACTTGCGCGGATCGTTGGAGACCTGGCGGCCTCGCCACTCGCTCACCTTGCCGACCACGACGCACTCGCCGGTCAGGGTGTGCTGCCACTCCAGCGCCACATGTCCGCAGTCGTCGGCGAGCAGGAACTTACGCAGCACACCCGAGCTGGCGCCGCCGAGCGTGTTGCGGTGACCCGGCAGCATCACCGAGAAGATCAGTTTGAGCAGGACGGACTTGCCGCCACCGTTCTCCAGGAAGAGCACGCCGGCCGGAGCGGGCCGACGCGGCGGCCCGGCGGGCTCCTCCTCGAAGAACTCCGCCTGGGTGGGTGCGGGATCGGGTACCGGATCACCCACACCCCGCAGGTCCAGCACGGTGTCGGCATAGCGCGCACCGGCCGGCCCGATGGAGTAGAGGCGGACCCGGGACAGCTCGTACATGGCGGCGGACTCTCGTCGTAAGTCTTGCTGAGTCTTCGGAAATGTGAGGAAGCTCGGAAGCGGCAGAGGCCTCAGGAGCTTCCCGAGTGGAACGGCAGCCCGGCGTCGGCCACCAGTTCCAGGGCGTCGCTGTCCTCGGCGGGCAGCAGGGTGGCCCTGCCGTCGGTCACCGGGACGACGCCCAGTTCGAGGAGTTCGGCCATGGCGGCGCTGCCCGCCATGTCGCGCACCTGGAGCTGGTAGCGGGCCGTCGTGCGGTAGGTGCCGCCGTTGTCGTCGCCCGTGCGCTGCAGGAACCCGGAGTCCGTGAGGAACACGACGGCCTTGCCGACGATTCCGGTGGTCGAGCCGGCGAGTCGGCGCGCGTCCTTGGTGGCTCCGGTCGCGCTGCGTCTGGCCCAGATCCGCCAGGCCGCCTCCAGACCCGGCGCCTCCGTCGCCGGGTCGGTGTTCTCACCGTGCTCCTCCGCCCGCTCCTCCAGACGGCGGCAGGCCTGGCGTACGAAGGCGTCGACGCCGTTGACGGTGACGCGTCCGATGTAGCCGTCGTCGGCCAGGTCCTCGGGACGCGGGAACGCCAGGGCGGCGACGGCGAGATGGGCGAGTCCGTGCAGGAAGCGGTCACCCGAGTCGGCCGAGGTGCGACGCGCGTACTCGCCCATGCGGACGGAGAACACGGAGTCCTCGGCGGCGGTCACCGCCATCCCCGCACGTGGCGACACCTCCAGGACGACCAGACCGAGACCGGTGGCGACGGCGTCGGCGAGCCGCGCGAACGGCGGGTTCTCGCGGTAGCGGCGCAGCAGCTCCGTGTACTCCTGGTCGCGGGCGGGCTGGAGCTTGGGCTGCAGTCCGAAGGCCACGAGTCGCGCCGCGTCGGCGGCGTCGGCGGGGGTCACGGCGCTGCTCGTCGGCGCGGCGGCGGCCTCCGGCTCGCTCCACTCGACGTGCTCGGTCACGGTCGCTGCTCCTTGCTGCACTGGTACTGATTGCTGGTCATGCGGCTTCCGTCCGGTCCGCCGCCATTCCCGCCGCATCCAGCAGTGCCGTACCGACGATCAGATCCGCACCGCCGAATTCCGGGTCGTCCAGCTCCGTGCCGTCGTCCACGGCGAACAGCAGCTTCTCCTCGCCCTGGCGGTACGCCGTGCCGACCGGCGGGCTGGCCGCGTGCACGGCCAGCAGGGCCACGAGGTAGGGCAGTTCGGGATCGTGGCGGCGAGCCTGGGCGAGCAGTCCGGACAACCGCCGCGGCGCGTCCGCCGGCAGGTCGAGCAGTTCCATCGCGACGGCCAGCTGCTCCTCGCTGAACCGGCTGTCGTCCGGGGTGGCGATCAGGTCCGGCTCGGGCATCTCGGCTCCGAGGTGCTCACGCTCCACCGGAGGTGTCAGCAGCAGCTCGACGAGGTCTCCGACCCGCACGGATCCGGGCGTGCGCAGCCCCGTCCCGTGTGCGAAGAAGGCGTCCGTGACCCGGATCGCCTGCTCCAGCGGGAGCGGCAGCACCGGTGCGACGACATGCCCGTAGAGGTCTGTCCCCGACGTCGTCATGGGTGTGGCGAACGCCTGCCGGTCCTGCTCGGCACGGAACAGCGGGCCCGCTTCCAGGAGCCGGGACTGCAACTGCGTGTGCCGGCGGATGCAGTCCTTGACGATGTCGACGAGCTCGGCGGCGCGACGCTTCTGGTCGGGCTCCTCGGACTCGTCACGGGCCTTGCGGATGTTGGTGAGGATCGCGTTCTCGTGGCGGTAGCGGTCGGCGACGTGGTCGAGGGCCTCGGCGATCATGTCCGGCACCGCGTTCAGCCAGTCCACCGCCCGGACGTTGCGCCGGGTCGACTCCAGTGCCCTGCGCAGGGTCTCCGAGTACTGCACGGTCCGGTAGCGCGCCTGCTCGGCGGCGAGCTGGGCGTCGGCGAGGCGTCCGCGGCTGATCAGCACCTCCAGCTTGACCTCGGCGGCGATCTGGGCGCTGGTGACATCCGTGTCCAGGGCGCCGACGAGGACGTTGACCGCCTCGTCCGTCGTCCGGAGGTAGACGCCTCCGCCGTAACCCGGCACCTCTTCGATCAGCTTGAAGTCGTAGTCCCGGCGGACATAGGTGCCATCCGGCGCGAACGTGCCGTACACGGCACGGAAGCCGCGGTCGACACTGCCGACGTTGATCAGGTTCTCCAGGACCCAGCGGGCCACACGCTCGTGTTCGGCGATCGGACGCCGCGGGGCCTGGGCCGCGATGCGCGGGATGAGCCGGGCGACTATCTGGTCGTGGTCCGCGCCCGCGTCGAAGTCCATGTTCAGCGTGACCAGGTCGATGGCCGCGAGGGCGATCTCCGCCATCCCGTACACCGAGTACTCACCCGCGAGGTTCGCCTTGCGGGCGTCCAGGTCGTGCAGAGGCGCGGTGCAGGCGAGGGCGCGCAGCCGGCGCGCCAGTCCCTCGTCGGCGGCCGGGCCCAAAGCCGGGCGCGGCCCCGCGCTGAGCTGGGGCGGAACACGGTCCGTCGATGCAGGCGAAGTCACGGTGCACAGACTAGGTCCTCGGTGTGACAACGACCCAAACGGCACAGATGCGCCCCGGCGTCCGCGGTGTCACGCCGAGGCGGGAGAACCGATGCGGGTGACCTGCCACTCGTCCTCGCCGACCCGCCGCCGGTAGACCTCCACGACCCTTCCCAGCGAGTCGTCGAGGCAGACCGCGAGCAGGTGCTCGGCCTCACCCGCGTCGCCGTCCGGCGGGGCGGCTGCACGGCCCCATGGTGGTGTCCATACGCCCGGTGCGACCGCGGCACCTGGGCGCGGCGGTCCGGGAGAGCGGCCTGCTCCCGGCGGTGCACGGCAGCCCCGTACACTGCGGCGATCCGTCGGGCCTCGGCATCGAAGACCTCGGCCGGCCCGACTTCGGCGACCCGGTGGACGCCGAGCCGGACGACATCCCGGTGTTCTGGGCCTGCGGCGTGACCCCGCAGGCCGCGGTGATGGCCTCTCGCCCGCCCTTCGCCCTCACCCACACGCCGGGACAGATGTTCATCACCGACGCCCGCGACGAGCAGTACCGCGTCGCCTGACGTCACCCGACCAGGAGAGACCATGATCGATCTGAACGCCGACCTCGGCGAAGGCTTCGGCCGCTGGCGGCTCACCGACGACGAGCGGCTGCTGTCGGTCGTCACCAGCGCCAACGTGGCCTGCGGCTTCCACGCCGGGGACGCGGCCACCATGCGGCGGGTGTGCGAGCTGGCGGCGGAGCGCGGCGTACGGATCGGCGCCCAGGTCTCCTACCGCGACCTGGCCGGATTCGGACGGCGCGCGATGGACGTGCCGCCCGCGGAGCTGGCGGCCGAAGTGGCCTACCAGATCGGCGCGTTGGAGGTCTTCGCGCGCGCGGCGGGCTCCCGCGTGTCCTATGTGAAGCCCCACGGCGCACTCTACAACCGGGTGGTCCACGACGAGCGGCAGGCGGAGGCGGTCGTCGAGGGCGTGCTGCTCGCCGACACCGCGCTGCCCGTGCTCGGGCTGCCCGGGTCACTCTTTCTGGAAGTGGCCGACAAGGCCGGACTCCCGGTCGTCACCGAGGCGTTCGCGGACCGCGCCTACACCGAGGAGGGCACGCTGGTGCCGCGCGGCCAGGACGGCGCGGTGGTCACCGACCCCGACACGGTCGTGGAGCGCTCGGTGAGTCTCGCGCGCTTCGGGGTCGTCGCGGCCCACTCCGGACGCGACATCCCGGTGCGGGCGCGGTCCTTGTGTCTGCACGGCGACACGCCCGGCGCGGTGGACCTGGCCCGCCGGGTGCGGGCCGAGCTGGAAGCCTCCGGCGTCCGCGTGGAGGCCTTCGCATGAGGGCGCTGCCCGTCGGCGACGACGCCCTTCTCCTGGAACTCTCCTGCAGTGAGGAGGCCCAGGCTCTGCACGCCGAGTTGATCCGCCGCAGGGCCGCGGGCGAGCTGACGGTGCGCGAGATCGTCCCCGCCGCCCGTACGGTCCTGCTCGACGGCCTGCCCGAACCCTCCCGGCTCGCGGCGCGGCTCGCCGACTGGGAGATCCCGCCGGTCCCCGCGCGCGTGGGGGAGCCGGTCGAGATCCCCGTACGGTACGACGGTCCCGATCTGCCGGACGTCGCCGCACTGTGGGACGTACCGCCGGACGAGGTGGTGCGGATCCACGCGGCGACCGAGTTCCTGGTCGCGTTCTGCGGGTTCGCGCCCGGATTCGGCTATCTGACCGGTCTGCCGGACCGCTACCACGTGCCGCGGCGAGCCACCCCGCGCACGGCCGTCCCGGCAGGCGCGGTGGCGCTGGCGGGCCCGTACACGGGCGTGTACCCGCGCTCGTCGCCCGGCGGCTGGCAGCTCATCGGCACGACCGACACGGTCCTGTGGGACCACACGCGCGTACCGGCCGCACTGCTCGCCCCGGGCGCCCGCGTCCGCTTCGTCCCGGTGGAGTCCGGATGACGGATCATGCGCTCTCCGTCGTACGGGCCGGGGCGCTGACCACCGTGCAGGACCAGGGGCGGCCCGGCCACGCCCACCTCGGTGTGCCGCGCTCCGGAGCCCTCGATGCGCCCGCGGCGGCGCTCGTCAACCGGCTGGTCGGCAATCCCCCGGAGGCGGCCGTGCTGGAGACCACGCTCAACGGCTGTGCCGTACGGCCGCGTTCGACGGTCACCGTGGCCGTCGCCGGTGCGCCCTGCCCGGTCACCCTGGACGGCCGTCCCGCGCCCTGGGGTGCCCCGGTGCGCATCCCTGGCGGTGCGCTGCTCGACATCGGGCCCGCCCGGTCCGGAGTACGCGGCTATCTCGGCGTCTCGGGCGGCGTGGCCGTGGAGCGGGTCCTCGGCAGCCGTGCCACGGACCTGCTGTCCGGGCTCGGGCCGCCGCCGCTCACCGACGGCGCCGTGCTGCCCCTGGGGAAGCCGGTCGGCATCCACGCGCGCGTGGACGTCGCCCCGCAGCCGGGTCCACCCGCCGAACTGGTACTCCGAGTGACGCCGGGGCCGCGCGAGGACTGGTTCACGGCGGACGCGCTCCGCACCCTCCTCACGCGCGCGTACCGCGTGTCGTCCGAGAGCAACCGTGTCGGTCTGCGCACCGAGGGTCCCACCCTGGAGCGCGCACGGACGGGTGAAATCGCCAGTGAGGGAATGGTGCTGGGAGCCGTCCAGGTGCCGCCCGACGGCAGGCCGGTCGTCTTCCTGGCCGATCATCCGACGACCGGGGGGTACCCGGTGATCGCGGTCGTCCGGACCGCCGACCTCGCGGCCGCCGCCCAGGCGACTCCGGGCACCCCCGTCCGGTTCACGGCCGTGAGCCGCCGCTAGGCGGCCGCTCAGGCCGCGTCCGGCTGTTGTTCGGCCACCGACAGCGCGGCCAGCGCGGACGCCACCGCGTGCGAGGCGCTCAGGTCCAGCCGGGCGCTGGTCCCCCAGGCCTTGTGCCGCACCTCGGCGGCGGCGAGGGTGAGCAACTGCGGCAGCAGATCGGTGCACCGCCTGGCCACCCAGCCCGTCCCGGCGGTGGCCAGCCACCACAGACTCGCCGAGCGGGTGGGCGCGGGGAACTCAGGCTCGGCCGACGGCGCGGTACCGGTCGCCACGCCAGCCTCGGCGAGCAGCCCGTGGAAACGCAGGGCGAGCTGCCGGTGCCCGCGCTCCCCCGGGTGCAGCCGGTCCGCGCTCCACATGGAGCGGTCGGTGATCCAGTCCCCGCCCTCGGCGTGCAGATGCACCGCCCCGTGCCGCTCGGAGAGCGCGTGCACGACGGTGTTCACGGCCCGCTGCCGCCTGGCCAGCGGACGGGCCAGCGCGCCGGGCAGCCGGAGCATCGACCCGGGGTCGGGCAGACAGGCTGTCAGCAACACCGTCCCCTGGGCCCGGAAGGCGGCGTACACCTTGTCGAGCCGGGAGGCGACGGCGTGGATGTCGAAGGTGCAGCGCAGCGTGTCGTTGACGCCGATGACCACGGAGACGACGTCCGGGTTCAGGTCGAGCGCCGCAGGGGTCTGCCGTTCCAGGACGTCCCGGGTCTGGGCGCCGCTCACGGCGAGGTTGGTGAACTCCGCGGGGGCGCCCACGGGGGCGAGCCCGTCGGCGAGCAGGGAGGCCCACCCCCGCCAGGTGTCGCCGACGGGGTCGCCCACGCCTTCCGTCAGCGAGTCGCCGAGCGCGACGAACCGCAGGGGTCTCATCCGACACCTTCCCGGGCGGTGTCTCCCACACGGGCGTCAACGGCCGTCGGTTGCACGACGGACGGCTGCGCGTCGTGCGCCGCGAGGAACGCGTCGACCGCCGTCTTCCACCCGAAGCACTCGGCGCGCGCGCGTGCTGCTTCCCGGCGCAGGCACTCGGACCGCTCCATGAGGACGTCGATCGCGTCGGCGAAGGCGTCGCCGGTGTTCACGGCGGTGGCCCCCGCGGAGCCGATGACCTCGGGCAGCGCGGAGAGCGAACTGGCCACCACGGGCGTGCCGCAGGCCATCGCCTCCAGGGCGGCGAGCCCGAAGGTCTCCGCGGGCCCCGGAGCCAGGCACACGTCGGCGGTGGCCTGCAGCGAGCCGAGCAGATCGCGGTCGCCGACGTGGCCGAGGAAGGTCACCGGCAACCGCCGCTCCTGCGCCCGCTGTTCGAGCCGGGCCCGCAGCGGCCCGTCACCGGCGACCACCAGCACGACATGCCGTCCGCGCCGCAGGAGGGCCTCCAGGGCGTCCAGAGCCGTACCGGGCCGCTTCTCCACGGAGAGGCGGGAGCACATGACGAGCAGCGTCTCGCCCCCGCGCGCGTACCGGTCGCGCAGCCCGGGGTCCCGCAGCGCCGGGTGCCGCTGCTCCAGGTCGACGCCGAGCGGGGCCCGTACGACGTTGCGGGCCCCGATCCGCACGAACTCGCGCTCGGCGAACTCGGTGGTGCACACCACGCGAGCGTAGGTGTGCGCCGTACGGGTGTTGAGGGCGTCTGCGGCGCGCCGGGACAGGTCCTCGGACAGGCCCCAGGTGCGCAGGACCCCGTCTGCGGTCTCGTGGGAGACCATCACGGCGGGGATCCGGGCGCGCCGCGCCCACTTCCCGGTCCAGCGCAGCGTGGTCCGGTCGGAGACCTCCAGCCGGTCGGGGTCCAGTTCCTCCAGAAGGGCGGCGACACGCCGCTTGTCCGTGAGGACCCGGTAGCCGCCGGTTCCGGGCAGCAGCGGCCCGGGCAGGGTGATGACCCGTCCCTGTTCGGTTTCCTGGTCGCTGTGACGCTCGCCGGGCACGATGAGCACCGGCTCGTGGCCGGCCTCCTTGAAGCCCTTGCCCAGTTCGCGCAGAGCGGTGCGCAGACCGCCGGAGGCGGGCGCGACGAAATTGGCGAGCCGCACTATGCGCAGAGCACCGCCGACCCGCTCGGTGGCGAAGCTCATGCCGCCACCGCCGTCCTGCGCGTGGCGAGCACGTCCGCGTAGTGCCCGATCAGTTGGTCGCCGACGGCCGCCCAGGTGCGGCCCTCGACGGTGGCGCGCCCGGCGGCCCCGTACTCCGCCCGCAGCGCGGGGTCGGCGGCCAGCGCCCACACCGCGTCCCGGAAGCCGGCCGCGTCACCGGGCGGGACGAGCAGCCCGGTGCGGCCGTGGGTCACCAGGTCCAGCGGTCCGCCCGCGGCGGGCGCGACGACGGGCACGCCGCTCGCCATGGCCTCCTGCACGGTCTGGCAGAACGTCTCGAACGGGCCGGTGTGCACGAAGACGTCCAGTGAGGCGAAGATCCGGGCGAGTTCGTCACCGGTGCGACGGCCAAGGAAGGCGGCGCCGGGCAGGGCGCCACGGAGAGTGGTCTCGCTCGGCCCGTCGCCCACGACGACGACGCGTACACCGTCGAGACCGCAGGCACCGGCGAGGAGTTCGACGTGCTTCTCGGGGGCGAGCCGGCCGACGTAGCCGACGATCAACTCACCGTTCGGGGCGAGCTCCCGGCGGATCGCATCATCTCGCAGGTCGGGACGGAAGCGGACGGTGTCGACGCCGCGCGGCCACAGCTGCACCCGGGGGACGCCGTGCGCCTCCAGGTCGTGCAGGGCCGCGCTGGACGGCGCGAGGGTGCGGTCGGCGGCGCCGTGCACCGAGCGGATGCGCCGCCAGGCCGCGGCCTCTCCGGCACCCATGTAGGTACGGGCGTATCCGGCCAGGTCGGTCTGGTAGATGGCGACGGCCGGGATGCCCAGCCGGGCCGCGGCCGCCATGCCGCGGACGCCGAGGACGAAGGGGCTGGCCAGGTGCACGATGTCGGCGCGGTGTTCGGCGATCGCCGCGGCGACGCGTCGGCTGGGGAGGGCGACACGCACCTGGGGGTAGCCGGGGAGCGGAAGGGAGGGGACACGGACGACGGGGCACGGCGCGAGGGCGTCGGGCCCGTTCCCGGCGCCGGTGGCCGGGGCGACGACGAGGGGAACGTGACCGCGATCGACGAGGTGCCGGGCGGTCTGGAGCGCGCAGTGGGCCACGCCGTTCACATCGGGGGGAAAGGATTCGGTCACGATGACGACACGCATACCCGTGTTGTCGCCGTGCCGGACGTGGCCGCGTCAACGTCGATCTTTCCGGCCGGAGAACGTCCCATGAGCGTTGGGCTGCGCAGCCGGGCAGGTCAGTCCATGTCCACACGTTCCTGACTCATGAGTCACCGAACGTTCATACGGTTGGCATGTCCGGCCCGATCCGGCTGCGTACGGCGGTTTGGACCTCGGCCTCCTCGGCCGGATCCGCGGCGAGCCGACGCAGTCGCTCGACGACGCGGGCGTCGCCCGTCTCGGCGTGCCGTGCGGCGATCTCACGGGTGGACTCCTCGCAGTCCCAGAGGCACTCGACGGCGAATCCGGCGGGGAAGGAGGGGTCGGTGGCGGCGAGGGCGCGGGCGGCGCGGCCGCGGAGGTGGGACGAGGCGGTTTCGCGGTAAATATGGCGCAGCACCGGTGCGGCGCAGCCGATGCCGAGCCGTCCGGCACCGTCGACGAGGGTCCAGAGGGTCGGCGCGTCGGGGCCCTCGCCGCGGACCGCCTCGCGGAGCGCGGCGAGCACCGGGTCGCTGTCCTGTGCGCCACCCCGGCAGGCGAGCATGCGCCCGGCGGCGGCACCCAGGACGTCCGGCCTGCGGGCCCAGCCGCGCGCCCGGTCGACGGCCGCGATACTGCGCATGCGTTCGAAGGCGTCCGCTGCCGCGTCGACGACGAGTGCGGACCCGGTGGACACGGCGCCCTCGATCAGGTCCAGGGCGTCGGGATCGTTGCTGTCGGCGAGATAGCGCAGCGCGGTGCAGCGGGCCCCGTCACCGCCGGAGCGGGCGGCCGCGACGATCTCGGGCCGGTCCTCCGGGCCCGCGACGGCGACGAGGCAGCGGGCGGCTGGTACATGGAGCGCGGCGCCGCGCTCGATGCCCTGCTGGGCCCAGTCGAAGACGGCCTGCACACTCCACCCCGGCCGGGGTCCCTGGGACCGCAGCTGCCGCTGCCATCGGTCGAAGCAGCCGGCCTCCTGCGCGGCACGCACACGCGCGGCGATGGATTCACGCGGGTCGTCGGCCCACAGCCGCCAGGGCCGTGGCTCGAAGGCGTCCCGGACGGCGGCGGCGAGTTCGGCCTCGCCCTCGGCGTCGGCCGGGAAACGGGCCAGGACAGGGGCGGCGAGGGAGCGCAGCCCCGCGTCGTCGTCACGCAGCGCCAGCTCGTCCAGGGCCCAGGCCCAGTTGGTGCCCGAAGCCGCGTACCTGCGCAGCAGTTCGAGCGCGTCGCGTCGGCCGTACGAGGCGAGGTGCCCGAGGACCGCGAGAGCGAGCCCGGTGCGGCACTCGTCGGTGTCGAGGACGTCCTCGGCGCCGAACAGATGCGCCTCGATGTCGTCCAGCTCGCCGTGCAGGTCGAGGAAGAGCCGGGCGTAGTAGAGGGAGCGGTTCTCCACCTGCCAGTCGTGGCGGGGATCCTGCAGCACGCAGTGGTTGAGAGCCGCGAGCGCCTCGGCGCGCGGTGCGGTGAGCGCGTGCAGCGTGCCGTCGCCGCGGCCCCTCTGGAGGAGGCCGAGCAGCGTACCGCTGGGCGCTATGACCGGTTCGAACATGGGAAACAGCCTCACATCAAGCGTCGACGCAACCGGGGGACACGTACTACCTGGCCGCGTGACAACACGTCGGGGCGCCCGCCGTCGCTTGCTTGCTGTAGACCATCTTCCTCTGCCTCTCGTCGGTGGCCCATGCGGACCGCATCACGGCCCGCGCGGTGCGGCGACACCTGCCCAGCCATCGCGTCCGTGAACCACGACGTCATGATGACCCGGCGTCTCACGCTGCCGCGACCTTATTTCGGGCGGCCCCGTACCGCCTCCCCCGTTTTCGTCGTCTTCGCTGGTCGGAATGTTCGGATCAGTGTGCGCCGAACAGTTCGAGCAGCTCGTTCTTGCCGAACATCCGAGCGGTGTCGATGGCCGAGGGGGTGCCCGCGGCCGGGTCGGCGCCGCCGTCCAGGAGGGCCCGGATGACCTCGTCCTCGCCCTTGAAGACCGCGCCGGCGAGCGGGGTCTGGCCTCGGTCGTTGACACGGTCGGCCTCGGCGCCGCGCTCCAGCAGGGCCCGGACGGCGTCGGCGTGGCCGTGGTAGGCGGCCAGCATCACCAGGGAGTCACCACGGTCGTTGGTGAGGTTGGCCGGAACGCCCGCGTCGACGTACGCCACGAGCGCCTCGGTCTCGCCTCGGCGCGCAAGGTCGAAGATCTTGGTCGCCAGTTCCACGACCTCGGGATCTGGGGCTTCGCTCATCGGCCGGACCGCCTCTCGCTACGACTGCTGGGGACTGCGGGAGCGTACGACAGCGAGCGGGCGTCGTACGCGGGCTCGTACGGCGGCGAGCGGTGACGCCGTACGGGTGAATCGCCAGCGTACTGGCTTCGGCGGCGGATGACGGGCGGCGCACCAGGCAAAGATCACAGGCAGCGTCGGCCGAGGGCCAAGACCTGGCCGGAGACGCAGGACGGCTCCGCCAGCCAGGGGAAAACTGCGCAATTTCACCCAGTTGCACCTTTTATCGTATGGATACATTCTGTGAGCCTGGAAGGACTCATGGTGACTGTCCCCGTGAACCAGGAGAGAGCAATGATCCTCAACATCTCCGGCGTCGTGCTGCTCGGCACCGTCGTCTTCCTGTTCTGCCGCAACCACGGGCTGAAGGGCTCGCACGCGACGGTCTGCGGGCTCTTCGGCTTCTACCTCTCGAACACCGCTGTGGCCCCGAGCATCAAGGCCGGTGGAGCCAGCCTCGCGAGCCTCCTCGGCGGGCTCAACTTCTGACCCCGCCCTCCTCCGCACGCACTCCAGGAGAACGAAGTGGCCCGGCGCCCCCTCCCCCGCATTCTGAGCAACGGCAGCGCACAGATCGCCCGCAGCCGGGAGCTGGCGCGGACAGCGGCCAACGGCGCGACCGATGTCCTCCACCCGGTGATCACGATCACGCGTGGTCTACGCCGGCTGGCCGGAGCCGGGCGGCGCAAGTGGGCCGAGACACCCAAGGACCGGCGGGGACCGCTCCTCTTCCTGGTCGCCTCGGTGATCCTGGTCGTCGCCCTGATGCCGTACGGGCCGCTGTTCGCCGCCATTTCCGTCATGGCCGTGGCGGCCTGGCGGGGCCGGGACCGCGGAGCACCCCGGCCCACGGGCCCGGACGACGCGCAGATCAAGCGTCTGCGGTCGTTGTACGAGGCGCTGGTGCCGTACTTCTCGGTGGCCGAGGACCCGGCTCCGCTGTACACGCACGGTGGGGACTGGACCCAGGGGTTCTCCTCCTACGACTTCGACGAGACCGGCCGCATCTCGCGCCTCCGCATCCGCTATCCCGCCTACTTCACGGACGGTGAGGCCGAGTCGCGGGCGCGGATCGAGCAACTCCTGCACACCAAGTCGGGCCGGGGCCGCGAGTACCACTTCCAGTGGGACGAGGAGGGCAACGAGCTGACGATGACCGTGCTGCCGCCCCTGCCCACCGACATCGCCGCGCAGCGCTTCGTGACCGCGCCGGGCGAGACGGTCCTCGGCTTCACCGACCCCACCGGCGTCCAGCGCACGCTCCCTCTCACCCACGGGGAGGAGCAGCGCGACGTGCCTCCGGTGGTGTGGCGCACGGGCACGCGCTCCACCGAGCCGCACCTGCTGATCGCCGGGGCACCCGGCAGCGGTACGACGACGCTGGTACGCTCCATCGCCCTCCAGGCACTGCAGTACGGCGACGTTCTGATCGTCGAGGGGGGCGGCAGCGGCGAGTACGCCTGCCTGACGGGCCGGGACGGCGTACTCGCGGTCGAGTCCGGCCTCGCGGGGGCTGCGGCGAGCCTGGAGTGGGCGACCCATGAGACGGAGCGGCGGCTGATCTCCGCGAACCGGGCCCGGCAGGCGGGACACCCTCCGCCGGACGACCTGAGGCGCCCGCTGTGGATCCTGCTGGACCGGCCGAGCGTGCTCGGGCATCTCGCGGCGGCCGACGGACGCAGGGATCCCCAGACACTGCTCCAGGTTCCCCTGCGGCACGGGCGTGCGGCGAACGTCACGGTCGTGGTCGCCGAGCAGTTCGACGGTCTCGACGGCCTGTCCGACGCGGTGCGCCAGTACACCCGCGCGCGCGTGGCGCTCGGCCCCGCCTCTCCGGCCGAACTGGAGGCCGTGCTCGGCGCGCCGCCGCACACCACGCCCACCACGGACGTCCCGCCCGGCCGCGGCTACGCCCGCCTGGGTTCGGGCCCGGTCCACCGCCTCCAGGTGCCGGCCACCCCTGACCCGTACGACGACGCGACCAGCGAACATCACCGGCAGGCGGTCCTGGGGCTGCTCCCGGGGCGGAGCGCGTCCGTCCGTGCGGTGACTGCGGAGGCAGTGGCCGCGGAGGGCTGACCGGACCACCGGCACGCCGCATCCGGGACGCGACGACGGAGCGGTCGCCCCCGGCGGCGGATCAGGCGACGAAGGTGCGCGGCGCCTCCCCCGGGCCCGACGCCCCCGTCTCCACCAGGCGCGCCGCGGCCGCAAGGCGCACGGCCGCCTCCTCCGCCACGGCGCCGCCCACTGTGAACGGCAGCCGCACGTACCCCTCGAACGCGCCGTCCACGCCGAAGCGAGGTCCGGACGGCACCCGGAGGCCGACCCGCTCCCCGGCCTCCGCGAGCCGGGACCCCGACAGTCCGCCCGTGCGCACCCACAGCGTCAGGCCACCCTGCGGCACCGAGAACTCCCACGACGGCAACTCCCTGCGCACCGCGTCGACCAGAGCGTCCCGGTTCTCCCGGGCCTGTCCGCGCCGCAGATCCACCGCCTGCTCCCAGCCGCCCGTGCTGAGCAGCCAGTTCACGGCCAGCTGCTCCAGCACCGGCGTGCCCAGGTCGGCGTACGCGCGTGCCGCGACCAGGCTGCGGATCACATCGGGGGCGGCCCGCACCCAGCCGATCCGCATGCCCGCCCAGAACGCTTTGCTCGCCGAGCCCACGGTGATCACGCTCGAGCCCGCCGGGTCGAAGCCGCACACGGCGCGCGGCATCTCCAGTCCCTCCTCCAGGTACAGCTCGCTCATCGTCTCGTCGACGACCAGGACCGTCCCGGCGGAGCGGGCCGCCTCGACCAGGCGGCGGCGCTGGTCCTCGTCGGCCAGCGCGCCCGTCGGGTTGTGGAAGTCCGCGACGACGTAGGCGAGCCGGGGCGCAGCCTCCCGCAGCACCTGGCGCCAGCGGTCGAGGTCCCAGCCGTCGAGTCCCTCGGCCATGGCCACGGGGACCAGGCGGGCGCCCGCCTCCCGCATCAACTGGAGGATGTTGGCGTAGGAAGGCGACTCGACCGCGATGCGTTCGCCGCGCCCCGCGAAGAGATGGCAGATCGCGTCCATCGCGCCCATGGCGCCCGTGGTCACCATGATCTGCTCGGGCATGGTCGGGATGCCGCGCGCCGTGTAGCGCTCGGCGAGCATGGCGCGCAGCGCGGGCAGACCCGCCGGATAGTCGCCGTGCGTGTGCGCGTACGGCGGCAGTTCCTCCAGGGCGCCCTGTACGGCACGGGTGAGCCAGGGCTCGGGTGCGGGCAGCGCCGCGCAGCCCAGGTCGATCATCGAGCCCAGCGCCTCGGGCGGGAGGGGTTCTAGCCCGCGAGCCGGAAGCGGGTTCCCGGCCGGCACGGCGGTCCAGCTGCCCGCTCCGCGACGGGACTCCAGGAAACCCTCGGTGCGCAGCGCCTCGTACGCGGCGGCGACCGTCGTACGGCTCACGGAGAGGGCGAGCGCCAGCTCCCGCTCGGCGGGCAACCGGGCCGCGACCGGCACACGGCCCTCCAGAACGAGCAGCCGGATGCCGTCGGCGAGCGCGCGATAGGCGGGCTGGCGGCGGGTGCCGGGACCCGCGGGACGGTCCTGCTGGGAGTTGAGCAGCCGGGCGAGCTGTGCCGCACCCACCGCCGAGGTCCACTGCGCCATGATTCCCAGTCCACCTTCCCTGAATTGGCCATGGATGGCTTCTCTTGCCAAGCCACAGAGTGACACGGGTCAGGCCACATCCACCACAGGGGGGTTCGTTTTGTCCGCCGACTCGTCCACGAGGAGCCGTCTCGGACGGCGGTTGATCCAGCTCTACGCAGGCCTCGCGCTGTACGGTGCGAGCTCCGCCCTCCTCGTGGAGGCAGGTCTCGGTCTCGAGCCCTGGAACGTCCTCCACCAGGGCCTGGCGAAGCTCACCGGACTCAGCATGGGCGTGGTGCTGACCATCGTGGGCGCCACGGTCCTGCTGCTGTGGATCCCGCTGCGCCAGCGCCCCGGTCTCGGCACCGTCTCCAACGTCCTCGTGATCGGTTTCGCCATGGACGCCACCCTGGCCGTGCTCCCCGACGTGCACGCTCTGGCCGTACGGGTTCCCCTTCTGGTGGCGGGCGTCGTGCTCAACGGCGTGGCGACCGGCCTCTACATCGCCGCGAACTTCGGCCCCGGCCCGCGCGACGGCCTGATGACCGGGCTGCAGCGGCGCACGGGCCGCTCGATCCGGCTGATCCGTACGGCCGTGGAGATCGTCGTCGTCGCGACAGGGTTCGCGCTCGGCGGGACCGTCGGAGTCGGCACCGTGCTGTACGCGCTGTCCATCGGCCCGCTCGCCCAGCTCTTCCTGCGCGTGTTCGCCGTCCCGTCGGCATCGGGAGGCAGCACGGTCGTTGCCGCCGGGCAACCGGAGCGAGCGATACTGCCCGGGTGACCACCCTCATACGCCACCCCTATCTCGACCATCCCGGCCCGATCGCCTTCGCCCACCGGGGCGGGGCGGCGGAGGGCCTGGAGAACACCGCGGCCCAGTTCCGGCGCGCGGTGGCGGCGGGCTACCGCTACATCGAGACGGACGTGCACGCCACCGCCGACGGGAAGCTGGTGGCGTTCCACGACGCGACTCTCGACCGGGTGACGGACGGGGCGGGGCGGATTGCCGACCTGCCCTGGAAGGACGTGCGCCACGCGCGCGTGGCCGGCAGCGAGCCGGTACCCCTCTTCGAGGAGCTGCTCGAGGAGTTCCCCGAGGTCCGCTGGAACGTCGACGTCAAGGCGGAGCCCGCCCTGCACCCCCTGCTCGATCTGATCGAACGCACCGACTCCTGGGACCGGATCTGCGTCGGATCGTTCTCCGAGGCTCGCGTCGTGCGCGCCCAGCGCCTGGCCGGGCCGCGCCTGGCGACGTCGTACGGCACCCGGGGTGTGCTCGGCCTGCGGCTGCGCTCCTGGGGCATACCAGCGGCACTGCGGCGCTCGGCGGTCGCCGCCCAGGTTCCGGAGTCCCAGTCGGGCATCCCCGTGGTGGACCACCGCTTCGTGCGCACCGCCCACGCGCTCGGGCTGCAGGTGCACGTGTGGACGATCAACGAACCCGAGCGCATGCACCGGCTCCTGGACCTCGGAGTGGATGGCATCATGACCGATCACATCGACACACTGCGCGAGGTCCTGGAGGACCGGGGCACCTGGGTCTGAACGCCCCGCGCACGATCACGTTCCACGGGGAAGCGAGGGCACGGGTGGGCACCGACACCGTGCGGGCGGCGGAGACCGACGACGCCGCCGGGCGGCGGCGCGAACAGCGTGGCTGGTACTTCTACGACTGGGCGTGCTCCGTCTACTCGACGAGCGTGCTGACCGTGTTCCTCGGCCCCTATCTCACCGCGGTGGCCAAGTCGGCGGCGGACGCGGACGGTTTTGTGCACCCGCTGGGCATCCCGGTGCGCGCGGGCTCGTTCTTCGCGTACTGCGTCTCCGCCTCTGTCGTCCTGGCGATCCTCGTGATGCCGCTCGCGGGCGCGGCGGCCGACCGCACCGGACGCAAGAAGCCGCTGCTCGCCCTGTGCGCGTATCTGGGTGCCGCGGCCACCACGGGCATGTTCTTCCTGGACGGCGACCGCTATCTGCTGGGCGGTCTCCTGCTGGTGGTCGCCAACGCGTCGGTGGCCGTCTCGATGGTCGTCTACAACTCCTATCTTCCGCAGATCGCACCGCCCGAGGAGCGCGACGCGGTCTCCTCGCGCGGCTGGGCCTTCGGCTACGCGGCCGGCTCCCTGGTCCTGATCGCGAATCTGGTCCTCTTCACCGCACACGACTCCTTCGGCGTCTCGGAGTCGACCGCGGTCCGCCTCTGCCTGGCCTCGGCGGGCATCTGGTGGGGCGCCTTCACGCTGGTACCGCTCAGGCGGCTGCGCGACCGCCGTACGACGTCCACAGCACCCGCGGTGCACGGCTGGCGGCAACTGGCGGCCACGATCCGTGACATGCGCGGCAAACCGCTCACCCTCGCCTTCCTGCTGGCGTACCTCATCTACAACGACGGCATCCAGACGGTGATCTCGCAGGCGTCGGTGTACGGCTCGGAGGAGCTGGGCCTGAGCCAGTCCACGCTGATCTCCGCCGTTCTGCTGGTGCAGGTGCTGGCCGTGGGCGGCGCTCTGGGCATGGGGCGGCTGGCCCGCTCGTACGGCGCCAAGCGCACCATCCTCGGCTCGCTCGTCGCCTGGACCGTCACGCTCGGCGCCGGATACTTCCTGCCCGCCGGCGCCCCGGTCTGGTTCTTCGTCCTGGCGGCCTGCATCGGACTGGTCCTGGGCGGCAGCCAGGCACTGTCCCGCTCCCTCTTCTCCCATCTCGTGCCGCCCGGCAAGGAGGCCGAGTACTTCTCGGCCTACGAGATGAGCGACCGCGGAATGAGCTGGCTGGGCCCGCTTCTGTTCGGCATCACCTATCAGCTGACCGGAAGCTATCGGGACGCGATCATCTCGCTCGTCGCCTTCTTCATCATCGGATTCGTGCTGCTGGCGCGGGTCCCGGTAGGGCAGGCGGTGCGCGACGCGGGCAATCCGGTCCCCGAGAGGATTTAGCACCCGGCGGCAAAGGGCGGTAGTGTACGCGTTTGGCCTGCCAGGCGTACCGTTACTGCGCGTCAAAGGAGCCGAAACGCTGGGTGACATCTGCTAGCAGATGTGACAAACCGGGCGCCGGTGGGTACAACAAGGGGCGGCTACGACGGCGACGCATGACCCGGAACGGGACTCGGAACGGGAATCTTTACCGCCGACCGGACGTTGACCGGATGACGACGACAGCGACACCTGTCCTGTGGGCGACAAGCCCGGGAGGCACGATTCATGAGTGAGCGAGCTCTTCGCGGCACGCGCCTCGTGGTGACCAGCTACGAGACGGACCGCGGCATCGACCTGGCCCCGCGCCAGGCCGTGGAGTACGCATGCGAGAAGGGGCACCGCTTCGAGATGCCCTTCTCTGTCGAGGCGGAGATCCCGCCGGAGTGGGAGTGCAAGGTCTGTGGGGCCCAGGCACTTCTGGTGGACGGCGAAGGCCCGGAAGAGAAGAAG
The DNA here is from genome assembly GCF_055561075.1 of Streptomyces sp. NPDC022910. NCBI lineage: Bacteria > Bacillati > Actinomycetota > Actinomycetes > Kitasatosporales > Streptomycetaceae > Streptomyces > Streptomyces sp. NPDC022910. Next base: position 221,280 of record NZ_JBVHHL010000006.1, on the reverse strand, counting down.
GCCAAGCCTGCGCGTACGCACTGGGACATGCTGATGGAGCGGCGCACCCGCGAGGAGCTCGAGGAGGTCCTCGCGGAGCGTCTGGCCGTTCTCCGTTCCGGCGCGATGAACATCGCGGTTCATCCGCGGGACAGCCGCAAGTCCGCGTAGGCCCTTCGGGGGTCGGGCGGGATATACAGCGCACACCAGAGTCATGAGTGGGCGCCGTACGTCGGTGTGACGTACGGCGCCCACTGTCTGTTTCTGGTGCGGCTGTGGGTGAAATGAGCGACGGCAGATGAACTGGTGTGACTGCAGGTAAAGCGTCCCTCAGCGGGTCAGTGGCGGGCGCGGCTCCTGCGGGGCCTGTGACGACGGCTCATCCCTGATGACCTCACCCTGGACGATCTTCCCGTCGGGACGGTGAATACGAGCCTGCTGGAAGGCATCGCCGAAGCTGCCGGAGGTCGCCTCGCGGAGTTTGCGGTCGATGGTGCGCCCCGCCGAGCGGCTCACCGCCTTCTGGACCGGCGGGATCAGGAGCAGCAGGCCCACCGCGTCGGAGATCAGGCCCGGCAGCATCAGGAGCAGACCGCCGAGCATCATCAGCCCGTTTCCGCTCCCGCCTGTGGGCGCCTCATCGGCAGGTCGGACCCGCAGTGTTTCGCTGAGATTGCGGAAGGCCCGGCGCCCGGCCCGCTTGATGACCACGGAGCCGAACACGAATCCGGCGACCAGCAGCAGGAAGATCGTGAACCCGCCGGCCGCGCCCGCCACCACCGTGAGCAGCCAGATCTCAAGTACCAGCCACGCGGCAATACCCAGCGGCAGGAACGTACGCAGGCGGGAACGCCGCGGCGGGGCGAGGTTCGAGGAAGCGGATGCACCAGTCGTCATGCTCCCAGTGTGCCCAAAGCGGGCTCAGCACGGGATAAGGGGTTGATCGCCCTCCCTGGGAACCCGCCGGACCGCCCCTGTGCACCCGCACGAGCGACGGCGGGAAGCGACCCCGGGTTGACGTGGGTCCGAGCAGCCCCGCTGTCCCAGTGGGGGACCGGCACCCCGAAGCGTTCAGGAGGACTTGCCGCGGCCCGTGACCTTGGCGACCCGGTCCCCCACACCCCACGCGGTGACGCGCCACAGCGCCTCGACGAGGATGTCACGGCTCATCTTGGAGTCGCCCAGTTCCCGCTCGACGAAGGTGATCGGCACCTCGACCACGTGGTAGCCGGCCTTGACCGCGCGCCGGGCGAGGTCGACCTGGAAGCAGTACCCCTGCGAGGCGACCTCGTCGAGACCGAGTCCCTCGAGGGTCTCGCGGCGGAAGGCGCGGTAGCCACCGGTGATGTCGCGCAGCGGCAGGTCGAGAGCGAGACGCGAGTAGAGGCTGCCACCGCGGGAGATGAACTCCCGGCTCTTGGGCCAGTTCACCACCCGCCCGCCGGGCACCCAGCGGGAGCCGAGCACCAGGTCGGCGCCCTTGAGCGCGGTCAGCAGCCGCGGCAGCTCCTCCGGCTGGTGCGAACCGTCGGCGTCCATCTCGATCAGGACGCCGAAGTCGTGCTCCAGACCCCATCGGAAACCCGCGAGGTACGCGGCGCCCAGCCCTTCCTTGCCCTTGCGGTGCATGACGTGGACGTGGTCGTCCTCGGCCGCCAGCTCGTCCGCGAGCTTGCCCGTGCCGTCGGGGCTGTTGTCGTCGGCCACGAGGACGTGCGCCTCCGGCACGGCCGACCGCACCCGGCCGACGATCGCCTTGATGTTCTCCGCCTCGTTGTAGGTCGGGATGATCACCAAGGCGGTGCCGAGCGGGCCGAACTGCCTCCCCTTGGCTCCTGCCGCGAGGGTCCCGTCGCCGTCGTTCACTGCTGCCCCTTCAAGTCCGTTCGCAGGGCTCTCCACCCTAGTGTCCCCCGCCTGTACCGACGTGACAGCACGTTCGTATAGGGGTGTCGATTGCACAAGAGTCGGGTAAGAGTGCCGCTTGCGCTGTCCGTGCGTTCCAGAGGTCGTGCGCGGCGCCCTGTTCGGGGCCCTCGGGCCGGGGGTAGCGGACCGTGCCTGCCGTCGCCGGGGCCGCCCTGCGGATCGGGGCCCGGCGCCCTTCGGGCCGACCTGGCACCCGCTGGCTGCGGGTCGACCTAAAGCCGTTGTCTACTGAACGTCCGGGCCCCACCCGGGTCACACCCTGCCGACCGACCGGTACGTTGCCCTCGCCGTGGCGCGGGCGCTGAGCCTGGCTCCCAGTGGAGGTGTGCCGGTGCGGCACACCATCCCGGACCCAGCGGCGCTCCGGCGACTGCGCGGAGGTTCCCCGGTCGGACGTCCGGCGGTGGACCCGGCCGAACCTACCGGCCCCCTGCGCCTCGCTGTCAACAGCGGTTTGGCCTGCGGTTATGCCACCCATGACCTGGTCAGAGCGGAGGATGCGCAGGTCGCGCGACGGGATCGCGGCTGGTGATCGCCGCTGCGCCACCCCGGGAGATCACTCGCCCGGCCGCACGAACACCGTCCGGCCGCCCACGACGGTGCGCAGGCAGACCGGCAGGTCGGCGCCCGGGGCCAGATCGGGCAGTCCGGGGGTGCCGGAACGGGGGTCCGTGGACCAGCGGGCCACCCGGTCGTCGGGGGCCTGGACGACCAGCTCTTCGGTGCGCCACACCGCGTAGTCGGCGGGGGCGCCCGGTACCAGCACACCCGCGTCGTCGCGTCCGATCGCCCGCCAGCCGCCGCGTGTGTGCGCGGTGAACGCGGCGCGCACGGAGACCCGGTGCCCGGGAGTGCGGTGGAAGGCCGCCGCACGGACCGTGCCCCAGGGATCGAGCGGGGTGACGGGACTGTCGGAGCCGAAGGCGAGCGGGACACCGGTGCGCAGCAGGGTCGCGAACGGGTTCAGCGTGCGGGCCCGCTCGACACCGAGGCGCTGGGCGTACATGCCGTCGTCACCGCCCCACAGGGCGTCGAAGGCGGGCTGGACGGAAGCGGTCAGGCCGAGTTCGGCGAAGGCCGCGATGGTCTCGGGTGTGAGCATCTCCGCGTGCTCGACCCGGTGGCGCGCGGCGCGGACACGGGCGAGGCCGACCTTCTCGGCGGCGGCGCGCACGCCCTCGGCCACGGCGGCGACGGCGGCGTCACCGATCGCGTGGAATCCCGCCTGGAGCCCGGCCTCGGTGCACACGACGACGTGCGCGGCGACGGCAGCGGCATCCAGGTAGGCGGTGCCGGTGTGGGGGGCGTCGGTGTACGGCTCGCCCAGGCACGCGGTGTGCGAGCCGATGGAGCCGTCGACGAACAGGTCGCCGGCCGCGCCGATCGCGCCCAGCTCCCGCGCCTTGTCGACATTCTGCTCCGCCCAGTAGCCGACCACCCGGGGCCCGGGTTCCTCGGCGGCGAGGCGCAGCAGCCCGGTGAAGTCGTCCTCCGAGGAGATCTCCGGGCCCGCGCACTCGTGGACCGTACCGATGCCGAGGGAGGCGGCGTGCGCGAGGGCGGCACGCTGGGCCTCGATGCGGTGGGCGGGAGTGACCCCGGCGAACGCGGCGGCGCGTACGGCGTGGTGGGCGTCCCGGATGAGCGGCGCCCCGTCCGTGAAGCCGACCCTGTCACGCACGCCCGGCGCCAGATCCAGCAAGGCCGTGGTGACGACGGCCGAATGGACGTCGATCCGGCTGAGGTAAAGGGGACGGCCACCGGTGGCCTCGTCGAGTTCGTCCCGTCGGGGAGCCCGGCGTTCGGGCCAGCGCGCCGCGTCCCAGCCGTGGCCGAGAAGGACACGGTCGTCCGGGCGGGCGGCGGCGAAATCACGGACGAGGGCGAGGGCGGCCTCCAGAGAGGGCGCGCCGGACAGGTCGAGCCCCGTGAGCGCCAGACCCGTGGCGGTGGTGTGCACGTGCGCGTCGGTGAACGCCGGGGTGACGAGCGCGCCGTCCAGGTCGACGACCTCGTCCACGCCCTCCGCGAAGGCGTCCGCGGCGCCCTCGGAGCCGACCCAGGCGATCTGGCCGCGCTCGACGACCATGGCGGTCGCGAAGGGGTCGGCGGGGCTGTGGACTTCCCCTCGGCGCAACAGGACGGTCTGCGGCGGGGCGGTGCGCTCATTCATGGGCACCAGTCTCGCGCCTTGCCTCCGCCGCCCGGCACGCAGGTCGGTCAGATACGGGGCGGCCGTGCCTCGTACGGCGTGGACAGCACCACCGTCGTGCGCGTCGACACGCCGGCGAGCGTCCGCAGGCGCGCCAGCAGCTCCTCCAGCTCGTGGGGCGTGGACACGCGGACCTTGAGGATGTAGTTCTCGTCGCCCGCGACACTGTGGCAGGCCTCGATCTCCGGGACGCCTGCGAGGCGCTCGGCGATGTCGTCGGGAGCGCTGGGATCGAACGGTTTCACCGAGATGAAAGCGGTCAGCGGCAGCCCGACGGCCTCCGGGTCGACGACCGCGGCGTACCCCCGGATGACGCCGCGCTGCTCCAGCCGGCGCACCCGCTGGTGCACGGCCGACGTGGACAGGCCCGTGGCCTTGCCCAGGTCGGTGTAGCTCATCCGCCCGTCCTTGACGAGCAGCTGCACGATCTGTCGGTCCAGCTCCTCCATGGCGCTAGAACCTACAGTGCGCCTGATCCCCGCGGATACCTGAGCGGCGCAGGTCATACCCCGTTTGTGATGTTGCCGAGAGCCGCTCGTGAGCCGTCCGTGGGACGGGGCCGCCGCGCCCGACGCCCGCGGGCGGTATGTGACGAACGCCACAGCGCCTGAACAGGCTTCGTGATGTGCTCGTGATTACCGCCGAGACGGGACGGGAAGTGCTTGCTGTGGTCGAGGCCACAGCACCTGGCCGGCCCAGCCCGAGGGGGAGAATCCCATGCACAGTCTGAAGCGCCCTGGTCGTATCGCGCCCAAGCGGCAGCAGCCGGTCGTCGAGCCCGAGCCGGAGGGCGTCGAACCCGACGCCGTCGACAGCGAAGAGTTCGACGCGTACGACACCTTCGAGATGTACCGGGTGATCTGCCCGGACTGCGCGCAGCCCATCGCACTCCTGGCCGACGAGGACGTCCTGCCCGAGCACGCGCTGTGCGCCTCGCCGTGGAACCCGTTCGGTCTCACGGTCTGCCCCGGAACGGGCCGCGCCGCGTCCGACGCCCGGCCCGCGGACGAGTCCGCGGCACCTCAGGAGCAGGACACGGCCCTGCTGTTGACGCTCCCCCAAGGGCTCGACTGGCGGATGCAGCCGTTCTCGCACGTCGGCGGCCCGGGCTCGCGCCCGATGCGGATGCCGGCGATGCGGCACCAGGCCGCCTGACCCACGCGCCTCACATCGGATCGTGGATGCGGATTGACGGTACGTCAGATGGACTCCGTCGCTGCCGGATTCCGTGTGGGGGGACACCACGCCGGGTGAATGCGGGCCATGTCCCCGTTCGGGCCGTCAGGGAACTCACTCTCGATTAGCGGGGCCGGTGACCTGCGCACAGGCCTCGGCGTTCCCCATGCATGACTCCCACGTATTCGGCGACCGCGCGGCGGCGGCGGGTGTTCGTTCCGGCACCCGCTGGATCGCTTCCGCCGCCACAGCCCCAGGACCCGCCCATCTACCGCGCGCTCATGCGGACGTGGGCCGACCGCGGGCGCACCCTGCCGGGGCGCCACGACCCGGAGTGGGTGCGGCTCGCGGCGCCCCCGGCCGGCCCGGGCCGGCTCGGGACGGACGCGGAGCCGTTCAGTGCGACTCGGGACCAGCGAGGTGACGGGCGATGACCATCCGCTGGATCTGATTCGTCCCCTCGACGATCTGCAGCGCCTTGGCCTCACGCATATAGCGCTCGGCCGGGAAGTCCGCGGTGTAGCCGTACCCGCCGAGCACCTGGACTGCGTCGGTGGTGACCTTCATCGCCGTGTCGGTGCAGTGGAGCTTGGCCATGGCCGCCTGCTTGGCGAACGGACGGCCGGCGTCGCGCAGCCGCGCCGCCGACAGGTACAGCGCGCGGCCGGCCTCGATCTGCGTGGCCATGTCGGCGAGCATGAAGCGCAGTCCCTCGAAGTCCGAGATCGGCCGCCCGAACTGCCGCCGCCCGGTGGCGTAGGCGACGGCCTCGTCGAGGGCCGACTGGGCCAGACCGATGGCACAGGCCGCGATGCCGAGCCGCCCGGAGTCCAGCGCGGACAGGGCGATCGCGAAGCCCTGGCCCTCCTCGCCGATGCGCCGCCCGTCGGACACCCGCACCCCGTCGAAGTGGACCTGCGCGGTGGGCGAGCCCTTCATGCCCATCTTCTTCTCGGGCGCCGCCCCGCTCAGCCCCTCGGCGTCACCGGGGACCAGGAACGCGGTGATGCCGCGCGGGCCCTCCTCACCGGTGCGCGCCATCACGGTGTAGAAGTCGGCGATCCCGCCGTGCGTGATCCACGCCTTCGTGCCGCTGATCACCCACTTCTCGCCGTCGCGGACCGCCCTCGTGCGCAGGGAGGCCGCGTCAGATCCGGAGGACGCCTCGGACAGGCAGTACGCGCCGAGCAGGCCACCGCCGAGCATCGCGGGCAGATGCTCGACCTGCTGTTCCTTGGTGCCGTAGTGCGCGAGGGCGTGGCAGGCCAGGGTGTGGACGCTGACGCCGAGGCCGACGGTGAGGCGGGCCGCGGCCAGCTCCTCGAGGACCTGGAGGTATACCTCGTACGGCTGGTCCCCGCCGCCGTACTCGGAGTCGTAGGGCAGACCGAGCAGCCCGGATTCGGAGAGCAGTCGGAAGACTTCGCGCGGGAAGCGCCCGGCGTCCTCCTCCTCGGCCGCCTTCGGGGCGATCTCGTGCTGCGCGATGTCGCGGACGAGCGAGATCAGATCCCGGGCCTCGTCCGTGGGCAGTTGCCGGTCCACCGGCTGCGGGGCGCGGTCGGGCATGGCGACGCTCTCCTCCCTGTTCGGGCACATCGGCGGATGTACGCCTTGGGTGGGGCGGCTCCGCCGGGTCTCACTGGGCCTGGCCGATGCTCGTCGCTCCGGGTCTCGGACGCGGCTGACCAGCGGTTGTGGCGCTTGGAGTATGCCCGATCGGAGGCACGGAGTCACCAGTTAACGATCGCTTACTCGAAGAAAGACTGCACACCCGAAATTGGTCCGAACCATTGACCAACTGGTCTAGTCCTTCTACTGTTTCGGACCATCGCTTCACCGCGTTCATGCCAACCGGCACGCGTCCAGTCAGCGCGCGTTCCCCTCTCCCCCACGAGGAGACACGATGCTCACCTCGCACCGCTCGCCCGCCCCCGTCCGGGCGCTCCTGTCCGCCGCTTGTTGCGCCGTCCTCGGTGCCGGGCTGCTCGCCGGAGCGGGCACCGCGACCGCCACCGAGACACGCCCCGCGCAGGCGGCCGCAGCCGGCTCCAAGGTCGTCGGCTACTTCACCGAATGGGGCACCTACGACCGCAAGTACTTCGTCAAGAACATCGAGACCTCCGGCTCGGCCGCGAAGCTCACCCACATCAACTACGCCTTCGGCAACGTCACCGGCGGGAAGTGCGCGATGGGCGACTCCTATGCCGCCACCGACCGCGCCTACACCGCGGCCGAATCGGTGGACGGCGTCGCGGACACCTGGGACCAGCCGCTGCGCGGGAACTTCAACCAGCTGCGCGAGCTCAAGAAGAAGCACCCGAACCTCAAGATCCTCTGGTCGTTCGGCGGCTGGACCTGGTCGAGCGGCTTCGGCGAGGCCGCCAAGAACCCCGCCGCCTTCGCCCAGTCCTGCTACGACCTGGTCGAGAACTCCAAGTGGGCAGACGTCTTCGACGGCATCGACGTCGACTGGGAGTATCCGAACGCCTGCGGCAATACCTGTGACACCAGCGGCCGGGCGGCCTTCAAGAACCTGATGGCGGCGCTGCGTTCGAAGTTCGGCTCCGGCAACCTCGTCACCGCGGCGATCACGGCCGACGCCACGAGCGGCGGCAAGATCGACGCGGCGGACTACGCGGGCGCGGCGCAGTACGTCAACTGGTACAACCCGATGACGTACGACTACTTCGGCGCCTGGGACGCCACCGGCCCGACGGCCCCGCACTCGCCGCTGAACTCCTACTCCGGCATCCCGAAGGCGAACTACCACACCTCGGCGACCATCGCGAAGCTCAAGGGCCTCGGCATCCCGGCCTCGAAGCTGCTGCTCGGCATCGGCTTCTACGGCCGCGGCTGGACCGGTGTCACCCAGGCCGCCCCGGGCGGGACGGCCACCGGCCCGGCGGCCGGCACCTACGAGCAGGGCATCGACGACTACAAGGTGCTCAAGAGCAAGTGCCCGGCGACCGGCACGGTCGGCGGCACCGCGTACGCCAAGTGCGGTAACAACTGGTGGAGTTACGACACCCCGTCGACCATCGCGACGAAGATGACCTACAAGAACCAGCAGGGCCTCGGCGGCACCTTCTTCTGGGAGCTGAGCGGTGACACCGCGAACGGAGAGCTGATCAAGGCGATCAGCTGACGCGCCTACGGCACGAGGGGCGGGAGTCGGCGGCTCCCGCCCCGGTGTTCGCTCAGCCGTCCCGGCGGGCCGGTGGCGGCGCCACGTAAGCGGGTTCGAGCTCCTCGATGGCGCGCAGAGTACCGCCGAGCGTCTTCACCAGCAGCTCGCGCATGGCCTCGCGCGGCAACTCGGGGCGGGCGATCCAGTCGAGGGTCGCACCCTCCACGCCGCACACCCAGCCGAAGAGACCCATGCGTGCCAGCGGGGCGATATCGCACCGGCCGTACGCTCCCTCGGCAATGGTGGCCACGATCGCCTCGCGCACCCCGTCCCGGATGGCGTGAACCTGGGCGTCGAAACCCACGCCACCGCTGACGATCGTGCGATAGGCGGCCTGATTGTGCTCGGCGTAACGCAGATAGCGGTCGATGGTGCGATGCACACGCTCCGCCTGCGGCAGTTCGAGACCGCCGGCCGCGGAGGTGACGAGGTCGGCCACCGAATCCTCGACAATGGCGAGGTAATAGCCGCGCTTCGATTGGAAGTAGTAGTAGATCAGCCCTTTCGCCACTTGGGCATGGCGCGCTATGTCGTCCATCGACAACGTGTCGTACGAGGTGTCGGCGAATAACTTCCGCCCGATGGCGATGAGTTCGGCGCGACGCGCCAGAGAGCGCTCGGTAGCGCGCGCCCGGGGGCGTACGTCACCTCGCTGTTGACTGATATTCAATTTCGGCCCAGGTCTCCAACTGCCGGCGCGACATGCGCAGTATTGCAGAACGACACCACCAGCATGTTCGACTCTGATCGACAGGTCGGCCGCTTTTCGGACTTGACCCGGCCGATTCGGGAATGACCTGGCCGATTCGGGAATGACCTGGCCGCTCAGCTCACAGCAGACCGAGCTGCGTGATGAGCATCGCGAGGACCACCACGAGGGCCCAGCCCGCGACGTGCTCGAAGATCTTCGGTCCGTCGTCCTTCGGGCCGCCCGTACGGGCGCGGACGCGGGTGGCGGTGGCTGAGGTGGCGGTCATGGCATCTCGCTGGTCTCGGGCTGTGCGGTGGACTCCCCCCGCCGATGTGTCCACCTTGCCACCGGAATACGCCGATGCGGCGGAGACCTTGGTCACACGAGGAGGCCCCCGCTCTCCCGGGGGCCTCGGTCCCGCGGCCGGGATCTCGTGGTGTTCAGCGAACGCCCACCGCCGCCAGCGCGCTTCGCTGCCGCCGGGTGAGACGGGCCGGGAAGTACAGGTAACAGACGCCGCCGGTGCCCGAGACGACCTTGCCGGAGGCGTTGTACCGCTTGGTCCGCAGCCAGATGTTTTCCCACTCGCGCCTCTTGTAGACGCGGCGCACCGCCTCGTCGCTCGGCGAGGCCGGATCGTTGGCGATCACGTCCCCGTCGGCGGTGAACCCGATCACGGTCATCAGGTGCCCCGATGTCCCGTAGCCGGCCCCCGTCAGCTCCTCCTTCAGGAACGACTGGGAGGTTATGGCCGGGATGCCCGCCGCGATCAGCGTCTCGAGGTCGGTGAGCGAGGACAGCCGGGTGACCACGCCCCGGAGGTCCTGGAACGTCGCCGCATAGGCCGCGTTGAAGGGCCAGTTGCCGCAGCCCTGGTACTGGTAGTCGTAGGTGGAGCGGGCGGCATGGCAGACCTGCGGGTCGGCGTAGGACGGGTCGACCCAGGACAACTGCTCGGGGGTGGCCTTCCGCCCCCAGTACTCGATGATCATCTGCGAGGAGGTGGGGCTGCACCATGCCTCGCCGCCGTTGTCGTACTCCGGGTACTGGCCCTTGTGGATCTCCTGGGAGTAGCGCGGGACGATCAGCTCCTTGGCGAGCCCCGGCGTGGAGGCGGGGACGGAGAAGCGGTCGGGGATGTCGGAGCCCATGGCCCCGAGCCGCCACACGGTCGGGGTGAGCTGCGTGCCCGGCGTGCGGTAGAGGGTGAGGCGGAGGCGGTAGGACACCAGCCGCAGGCCCGATGCGGCGTCGGCGATGGCGAAGGTGTCGGTCCAGATGTTGCTCTTGCCGTCCGTCTGGTCGTCGACGGAGGTCCGCCTGATGTCCTGGTCGCCGGCCGCCCAGCGGCCCATCACGTACCAGGGCGTGTCCGCGCCGTCGGAGTAGGTGCCCTGCAGTTCGACCTGGACCCACGTGCCCGCCGGGGTGTGGGCGTTCCAGGAGGCGATGGCCTCGGTGGACGGCACGGACAGCACATGCACCGGGGAGGTCCAGGTGGCGTACTCCCAGGTGGCGGTCTTGCCGGTGTGCGGGTCGGTGTAGTCGGTGCGGCCGGCGGGGATGGCGATCACCACCCCGGGGTGAAGTCCGGCCAGGGCACGGACGCCCTGCGCGGCGCCGCTCCGCCAGTCGGAGTACGAGGTCCAGGCGCGGTGATCCACGAGGCGCTGGGGTGTTTTCGACGGTCCGCCGGCCGGTGTGGCGGCGGCGACCGGGCTTACGGCACCGGCCACCGTGGCGGCGGCGACCGCAGCGGTGAGTATGGTTCTGCGGGACGGCTCTGAAGCTCTGCTCATCGGTGGGTGACCCCCAGGTGTCCTAAGGCGGCGGTTCAGATGCACGACGTGCGCCAACTATGGCCGCCTCCCGGGGCCTCTGCCAGCACTTCGTCGGTTGGCGCGCCTACCAATATTGGCCTAGACCACTGGCATGACCTGCGGTCATGAGCCGGACGGATGCGGGCGCGTCAGGCCTTGGCCCGGGCGCCCACATCCGCCGTACGTCGTACGCCGCCGCCACGGCACCCGTCAGACGACCGTCCATCGCCGCCACCTCGTCCGGGCGACCGTAGCCGTCGGTGTGTCGTCGCCGTCGCCTGGATCCTGCTCAGCACCGTGCAGGCCGGTGATCGCCGAACAACCGATGGCACGGGTGATGCCCCGGGGCGCGTGCACCGTCGCCCGTACCGTCTCCTCGGACATGTGGAAGCTGCATTGACGAATGAACAGTTCAACAGGACACCAATTTCGTGGCGCCCGGCATGCACCGGGTCCCCGCCCGGGCCGACGCCACCTGGAGCCCGCGTAAAATGTTCTCCCCACATATGCCCATGCCACCTCGCACCCCTGGAATGGCCATTCACATCCTCGCGTCCCGTCTGCGACGGCTTCCGCCGTCCTGCGGCCCCGTCCGCCTCGTCGGCGTCGACGGGCACGCGGGCTCCGGGAAGTCCACCTTCGCCGGGCAGTTGGCGGCCGCGCTAGACGGTGCGCCCGTACTCCATCTCGACGACGTCGCCACCCACGAGGAGTTGTTCGCCTGGACCGGGCGACTGCTGCGGGAGGTGATCGAACCGCTCGGCCGGGGCGAGACCGCGTACTACCGCCCCTATGACTGGCGTGCGCGGAGCCTCGGCCCCACCCGCGCCCTGCCGCCCGCCCCCGTGATCCTGATCGAGGGCGTCGGCACCGGCCGCCGTGCCCTGCGCCCGCATCTGGCACGGCTGCTGTGGATGGAACTGCCGCACGAAGAGGCCTGGACGCGCGGACGGACCCGGGACGGTGACGAACAGCGGGCGTTCTGGGCCGGTTGGATCGAGGCGGAGCGCCGGCACTTCACCGAGGACCCCTCGCGGCCGTTCGCCGATCTTTTGGTGCACCAGAGGGTCGAGGGGTATGAGGTTCTGCCGGGGCCCAGGACGACTCCTGGTCCGGACCACATGCTCACCCACAGTGACGGACCATCCGCAGTGTGCTGAACTCGTGAAGACCCTTGCGGGAGAACTTCCTTGAGGGCTCCAAGTCGGCTTGACCCGGGAGCCGTACAGGACTTACGTTCTCAATGTGCGGCCTTCGAAGCCGCCCGCAGGACGCGAAGCCCCCGATTGTTCCCCCGTGATCGGGGGCTTCGTTCTGCCCCGGACACCGTCTCCGGGCGCTGGGAGACGCGATTCGCTCACCCTCGGTCACCGAACGCCGTGCGCCCCGTCTGCTCCCACCTCGTCAAACGGGCCGTGCGGCACCCTTCGGTGCGCCGCTCCCCCGCAGGTACGATGCCTCTCGGTGCGACCTTCGGACACTGCTCTGCGCATCGTTGCAACTCCGGTCCGCGGCACAGCGGTTCGAGCAAGGCAGCCGTCGGGCACCGGCCCGGCGGTGAACCAACGGGGGCACGGTTTGTGGGGGACGTGATGGACTTCGGCACGCGGGGCCCGGAGGCTCCGGCCGACCTCGCCTGGCTGCGAGGCGTGGACGCCTACACGATGGGCGCCTATCCGCAGGCGGAGGAGGAGTTCCGCGCTGCGGTCCGAATGGATCCCGGAATGGCCGACGGATGGCTCGGACTGCACGCGCTGCGTGTCGACACGACGACCGCGCTGCTGCGGATGTTCCGGCACCGGGACCGCTTCGGGGAGCAGCGGGCGCGGCACCGACGCACGCTCAACTCCTGGTACTGGCTGGGCTGGTGGGTGCAGCCGGTGCTGGAGAGCCCGCGCGATCTGCTGCTCGCGCACGCCTCGCACTGGCTGGACGGCCGCCACGTCCCGGAGCTCGACCGGGCGCTCGCAGGACTGCCGCCCGTCGACACCGACCCCCAGGTCCGGTTTCTGCATGCCTGCCGGGCCTACCTGGTCAAGGACTGGGAGCAGTTGGTCCGGCACACCGATCCGCTGATCGACGACCCCATGCTCGGCATCGAGGCCGGCCTGTTCGGGGGAATGGCCCGGGTCCGCCTGGAGATGTACGGGCAGGCCGAGCCCCTGCTGTCCGCCGCCCTGATGCGCTGCCGCAGCGAGCAGCCGCAGCGCAAGGAGCTGCGGTACTGGCTGGCCCGCGCCCACGAGGGCACGGGACGTTCCGCCGCCGCTCTGCCCCTGTACCGGGCGGTGCACCGGGTGGACCCCGCGTTCATGGACACCTCGGCACGTCTCGCGGCGATCGCCGAGGGCGACGGATACGACGAGTCGGCCGACCTCGGCGCGATGGCGCTCACCGGGGCCGGGGACGTGCTGGAGGGGCCAGACGGTCTCGATCCGCTGTTCGGCACCGAGGGCCGGGACGTCAAGCTCTCGGACCCGGACCCGTCGCCGGGTGGGCTGCCCGCCCAGAGCGATCTCGTGCGGGAGAAGGCCTCTGTGCCGGCGCAGCCGTGGCCGGCCGGGCCGACGGATCCGGCGCTGCTGGAGGAGGCGCTCGCCGAGCTGGAGCGCATGGTCGGCCTCGAGCCGGTGAAGCGCCAGGTCAAGGCGTTGTCCGCGCAATTGAACATGGCCCGGCTGCGGGCGGGACAGGGCTTACCCGTCCAGCCGCCCAAACGGCACTTCGTCTTCTCCGGCCCCTCGGGCACCGGCAAGACCACAGTGGCGCGCATCCTGGGCCGGGTCTTCTACGCCCTCGGGCTGCTCGGCGGCGACCACCTGGTGGAGGCGCAGCGGGCGGACCTGGTCGGCGAGTACCTGGGCCAGACCGCGGTGAAGGCCAACGAGCTGATCGACTCGGCGATCGGCGGCGTGCTGTTCGTGGACGAGGCGTACTCGCTGTCCAACTCGGGCTATGGCAAGGGCGACGCCTACGGTGACGAGGCGCTACAGGTGCTGCTGAAGCGGGCGGAGGACAACCGCGACCACCTGGTGGTGATCCTCGCGGGCTACCCCGAGGGCATGGACCGTCTGCTGGCCGCCAACCCCGGGCTGTCCTCCCGCTTCACGACCCGGGTCGACTTCCCCTCCTACCGCCCGCTGGAACTCACCGCGATCGGCGAGGTCCTGGCGGCGGAGAACGGCGACGTCTGGGACGAGGAGGCCCTGGAGGAGCTTCGCTCGATCGCCGGCCACGTGGTGGACCAGGGCTGGATCGACGAGCTGGGAAACGGCCGCTTTCTGCGGACGCTGTACGAGAAGAGTTGTGCGTACCGGGATCTGCGGCTGAGCGGCTACATGAGCACCCCCACCCGGGACGAGCTCGCGACGCTGCGCCTGCCGGACCTGATGCAGGCGTACGGGGAGGTGCTGTCGGGCCGGGGGCCGCAGGACCCCTCGGCGTTGTGACCAGGCCCCGGAACCGGGCGGTTCCGGGGCCTGGTGCGAAGGGTCAGCTCGCGACGACGGCCTCCTTGGCCGTCTCGCCGCGCGGCTCCGCGGTCCTCGGCTGGGGTGGGGCCTCGCGGTGTGCCGGGTCCCTGACCTCGCCCACCAGGAGTTCCAGGACGTCCTCCAGGGCGACCAGGCCGAGCACCCGGCCGGAGGCGTCGGCCACCTGGGCCAGGTGCGTGGCGGCCCGGCGCATCACGGTCAGCGCATCGTCGAGCGGCAGTTCCGCGGCGAGCGTGGTCATCGGCCGCCAGAGCTGCTGCGGCACCGCCCGCTCGGAGTCCTCCAGGTCCAGTACGTCCTTCACATGCAGATAGCCCATGAAGGCGCCGTTGTGAGCGACCACGGGGAAACGCGAGTACCCGGTGCGCGCGGTGAGCGCCACCACCTGGCCCGGCGTCACCGTGGACTCCACGGTCACCAGCAGGGCCGGGTCGAGGAGCACGTCCGTCACCGGGCGCGAGCCCAGCTCCAACGCGTCCTCCAGCCGCTCCTGCTCCTCCGGGTCGAGCAGCCCCGCCTGGCCGGAGTCCTCCACCAGCTGATTGAGCTGCTCACTGGTGAAGACCGCCTCGACCTCGTCCTTCGGCTCCACCCGGAACAGTTTGAGGATCACCCTGGCGCAGGCGCTCAGCGCGACCGTCACCGGACGGCACAGCCGGGCGAAGGCCACCAGCCCCGGGCTCAGCCACAGCGCGGCCTTCTCCGGCGCCGCCATCGCCAGGTTCTTCGGCACCATCTCGCCGATCACCAAGTGGAAGAAGACGACGACGGCGAGCGCGATCACATAGCCGAGCGCATGGACCATCCCGTCGGGGATGTGCGCCGCCTCGAACACCGGCTCGAGCAGATGTGCCACCGTCGGTTCGGCGACGGCGCCCAGCGTCAGCGAGCACACGGTGATGCCGAACTGGGCCGCGGCCATCATCTGCGGCAACCGTTCGAGCCCGTACAGCACCTGCCGGGCCCGTGCGGTCCCGAGCGGCTCGATCTGGCTGCGCCGCACGGACACGAGCGCGAACTCGGCGCCGACGAAGAACCCGTTCGCGAGCACCAGCAGCGCGGCGAACACGAGTTGGAGCAGGCTCATCGCACCGCCTCCACGGCCGGCGCGAAGACGTCCGCGACCTTCACGAGCCTGACCCGCTCGGCGCGGTAGTGCCCGACCTGGCGGACCGTGAGCCGCCAGCCCGGCAGCTCGGCACGATCACCAGGAGCGGGGATCCGGCCGAGCAGATCGGCGACGAGCCCGGCGACGGTCTCGTACGGCCCCTCCGGCACGTCCAGGCCTATCCGCTTCAGGACGTCGACCCGGCAGCTGCCGTCGGCGTCCCACGCGGGGCGCCCGTCCTCGGGCGGAGCGGCGGCGAGCTCCGGCAGGTCCAGCCGGTCGTGCTCGTCACGCACCTCTCCGACCAGCTCCTCGACGATGTCCTCCAGGGTGACGACCCCCGCCGTACCGCCGTACTCGTCGACGACGACGGCGATGGGCTGCTCGCTGCGCAGCCGCTCCAGCAGGGGCTGCACGGGCAGCGTCTCCGGGACGAGGAGCGGCGTCTGGGCGATCCGGGTGACCGGCGTGCGCAGCCGTTCGTGCGAGGGCACCGCGAGGGCGTCCTTGAGATGGACCATGCCGACGATTTCGTCGATCTTCTCCCGGTAGACGGGGAAGCGGGACAGACCCGTGGCCCGGGTGAGATTGACCACGTCCTCCGCCGTGGCGGACGACTGCAGCGCGCTCACCCGCACCCGCGGTGTCATCACGTGCTGGGCGGTCAGCTCGCCCAGGGACAGGGTGCGTACGAACAGGTCGGCCGTGTCCTGTTCCAGCGTGCCGGCCCGCGCCGAGTGCCGGGCCAGGGAGACGAGCTCGCCGGGAGTGCGGGCGGAGGCCAGCTCCTCGGCGGGCTCGACGCCCAGGGCCCGCACCAGCCGGTTGGCGACCGCGTTCAGGGCCGCGATCACCGGCCGGAACAGCCGCGAGAAGAGGTGCTGCGGGCCCGCGACGAAGCGTGCGACCTGGAGCGGCCGGGACACCGCCCAGTTCTTGGGCACGAGTTCGCCGATCACCATCTGCAGGGCCGAGGCCAGCAGCATGCCGACGACGACGGCTATGCCGCTTGCCGCGCCCTCGGGAATCCCGATCGCGGCGAAGGGGCCGTCCAGCACATCGGCGAGCGCCGGTTCGGCGAGCATGCCGACCACGAGCGAGGTGATGGTGATGCCGAGCTGGGTGCCGGAGAGCTGGAAGGACAGCTCCCTGAGCGACTCGACGACCGTACGGGCCCGTCGGTCACCCGTGGCGGCTGCCTTCTCGGCGTCGGGCCGCTCGACCGTCACGAGTCCGAATTCGGCCGCGACGAAGAAGCCGTTGGCCAGGATCAGCAGGAACGCCGCCCCGAGCAGCAGCAGGGGGATGGTCATGATGCCGCCGCCTCCGCATTCACGCGTACCTCGTGGGGTCGGTCCGCGCTATGTCGGCAGGGGGCGGCGCAGGTACTACAGGACGATCCGTCCATCGCCGGAGGGAGTCACTCCTCGGTTAGCAGGAGCCCCTGAGTACCGGGCGGTACATCAGAGGCGGAGGCGCCACGCAAGCGCCTCTGTCTCCAGATTAATCAAGACACCGGCATGTGCGGCAGGGTGAAGGGTCCGGAGTCAGCCCTGATGTCGCTCGGGATCGGCCGTGGAGCGGGCCTCGGCGAGCGCACGGAGCGTGCGCGCGTCCTCGATCGCCCGCTGTCTGGCGATGCCCGGCTGGATGCCGAGGGCGGGCAGGCTGGTGCCGTCGCTGAGGTTCAGAAACACCCAGGGGTCACCCGGACGCAGGTTGACCTGCAGGATCTCCGCCCAGGCCAGATGACGCCTGCTGGCGATGTTGACGACGGTGACCCCGGTCTCGTCGGCGACGACCTTGGGCCGGGAGAGCAGAAGCAGCACTCCGAAGAGGATGGCCGCCGTGAGGACGAAGCTGAGGCGCTCCCCTGCGGTGAGCTGCTCCAGCAGCATCGCGACCGTGGTGATGACCACAAAAATCGTGACTCCCGCGAGCAGCAGCACGGCGCGGGTGCGGCCCGGCCGGAAGGTGACGGGGAGGGTGGGCAGGTCCGGCATCGGCGTACGGCCCCTCAGAGGCGGCAGGCGTGGATGGCCGTGGTCAGGATGGCCCGCGCGCCGATGTCGTACAGGTCGTCCATGATCCGCTGGGCCTCCTTGGCAGGGACCATGGCCCGGACGGCCACCCAGCCCTCGTTGTGCAGCGGCGAGACGGTCGGGGACTCCAGACCCGGGGTGAGCGCGACGGCCTTCTCCAGCTGCTCGACACGGCAGTCGTAGTCCATCATCACGTACGTACGGGCCACCAGGACGCCCTGGAGCCGGCGCAGGAACTGCTGCACCTTGGGCTCCTCGGCGTCGGCGCCGGTGCGGCGGATGACGACCGCCTCGGACTTCATGATCGGCTCGCCGATGACCTCCAGGCCCGCGTTGCGCAGCGAGGTGCCGGTCTCCACGACGTCCGCGATGACCTCGGCGACGCCGAGCTCGATGGCGGTCTCGACGGCGCCGTCCAGGTGGACGACGGAGGCGTCGATGCCGTTGTCCGCGAGGTGCTTGGCGACGATGCCCTCGTAGGAGGTGGCGACCGTCATGCCGTTCAGTCCCTCGACGCCGTTCGCCGTGCCGGGCTTGGTGGCGAAGCGGAAGGTGGAGCGGGCGAAGCCGAGCGGCAGGATCTCCTCGGCGTTGGCGCCCGAGTCGATGAGCAGGTCGCGGCCGGTGATGCCGATGTCGAGGCGGCCGGAGGAGACGTAGATCGCGATGTCGCGGGGGCGGAGGTAGAAGAACTCGACCTCGTTCTCCGGGTCGACGATCCTCAGCTCCTTGGATTCCCGGCGCTGCTGGTAACCGGCCTCATGCAGCATCTCCGCCGCAGGGCCGGACAGTGAACCCTTGTTGGGGACGGCGATGCGCAGCATGAGGTCGGCTTCCTTTGTTCGTGCGTTGGGTGTGCGGATGTTCGGTTTACCGCTCAGAGGTGGGCGTAGACGTCGTCCAGGGAGATCCCGCGCGCCACCATCATCACCTGGACGTGGTAGAGAAGTTGGGAGATCTCCTCGGCGGCCGCCTCCTTGCCCTCGTACTCGGCGGCCATCCAGACCTCGGCGGCCTCCTCGACGACCTTCTTGCCGATGGCATGGACGCCCTTGCCGACCAACTCCGCGGTGCGGGAGGTGGCGGGGTCACCTTGGGCGGCCTTGTGCTGGAGCTCGGTGAAGAGCTCCTCGAACGTCTTCTTGGACATGGTGGTCCTTACCCTACGCGCTCCGGGCCGTATCTCAGTGCCAGGGTTCGGATACTGAGCGGAGCGTGGCGGCGGTCGCCACCGCCGCCGTCACGGCCTCGTGTCCCTTGTCCTCGTTGGAACCCGCGATGCCGGCACGGTCCAGGGCCTGCTCCTCGGTGTCGCAGGTGAGCACACCGAAGCCGACCGGAACGCCGGTCTCGACCGAGACCTGGGTCAGGCCCTGGGTGACCCCCTGGCACACGTAGTCGAAGTGCGGGGTGCCGCCGCGGATGACCACCCCGAGGGCGACGATCGCGTCATAGCCACGGCCCGCGAGGACCTTGGCGGCGACCGGAAGCTCGAAGCTGCCGGGGACCCTCAGCAGGGTCGGCTCGTCGATACCCAGCTCGCGCAGGGCACGCAGGGCGCCCTCCACCAGACCGTCCATCACCTTTTCGTGCCACTGTGCCGCGATGACGGCGACCCGCAGGTCGCTCGCGTTGCGTACGGACAGTTCCGGTGCACCCTTGCCGCTCACGTCTCTCCTCAGTGCTCTGTTACTGGTTGCCACAGGCGGACACGGCGGTCGCGTCCAGCCAGGGCAGGTCGTGCCCCATCCGGTCCCGCTTGGTGCGCAGGTAACGGAGGTTGTGTTCGCCCGCCTGTACGGGCATCGGTTCCCGAGCGGTGACCTTCAGGCCGTGCCGGAGCAGTGCCTCGGTCTTGTCGGGGTTGTTGGTCATCAGGCGCACGCTGCGGACGCCGAGGTCCTCCAGGATCTGGGCACCGGCGGCGTAGTCGCGGGCGTCCGCGGGCAGGCCCAGCTCCAGGTTGGCGTCCAGGGTGTCGCGGCCGCGCTCCTGGAGTTCGTACGCGCGCAGCTTGGACATCAGGCCGATGCCGCGTCCCTCGTGGCCGCGCAGGTACACCACCACTCCCCTGCCGTCCGCCTGGATGCGCTCCAGTGAGGCCTCCAGCTGGGGGCCGCAGTCACAGCGCAGGGAGTGGAAGACGTCGCCGGTGAGGCACTCGGAATGGACGCGGACGACGACGTCCTCGCCGTCGCCGATCTCGCCGTGGACGAGGGCCACGTGCTCGACCCCGTCGACGGTGGAGCGGTAGCCGTACGCCCTGAACTCGCCGAAGGCGGTGGGCAGATGGACTTCCGCCTCGCGGCGGACGGTGGGCTCCGAGGTACGCCGGTAGGCGATCAGATCCTCGATCGAGATGATCGTCAGGCCGTGCTTGCGGGCGAACGGGATGAGCTCGGGCAGCCGCAGCATGTGGCCGTCCTCGCCCGCGATCTCCACGATGGCGCCGGCCGGGCGCAGCCCCGCGAGCCGGGCGAGGTCGACGGCGGCCTCGGTGTGGCCGTTGCGGACGAGCACGCCGCCGGGCCTGGCCCGCAGCGGGAAGACGTGGCCGGGGCGGACGAAGTCGCCGGGGCCCGCCTCTCCTCCGGCCAGCAGCCGCAGCGTGGTGGCGCGGTCGGAGGCGGAGATGCCGGTGGTCACGCCGTGAGCGCCGCTCGCGTCGACGGACACGGTGAAGGCGGTGCGCATCGACTCGGTGTTGTGGTCGACCATCTGCGGAAGCTCGAGGCGGTCGAGTTCGTCGCCCTCCATGGGGGCGCAGATCAGACCGCGGCACTCGCTCATCATGAAGGCGACGATCTCGGGGGTGGCCTTCTCGGCGGCGATGACGAGGTCGCCCTCGTTCTCCCGGTCCTCATCGTCGACGACCACGACCGGACGGCCGGCCGCGATGTCGGCGATGGCCTGCTCGACCGGGTCGAGCGCGAAGTCCTCGATGTTGTCCGTGCTGTACAGGATCGGCGCCGCAGTCATGCCGGGGCTCCTTCCAGGACGGGCTGCCCTGCCCGGCGGGAGCGCAGCCACCAGTCGCGCATGCCCCACAGGACGAGCGCGCCGTAGATGATGTAGACGAAACCGGAGAAGGCGAAGCCGTTGGCGAAGTTGAGCGGGACGCCGACGGCGTCCACGAGCAGCCAGGCGAACCAGAACTCGACCATGCCGCGCGCCTGGGCGTACATGGCGACGATCGTGCCGACGAAGATGTACGCGTCCGGCCACGGGTCCCAGGACAGCGACGGGTACGCCTTGAACAGGCCCGCGACCGCGATGGTGCCCACGGCGGCGGCCGCGACCAGCACCGCGCGCTCGCGCCAGGTGGCGAACCGCACGGCGATGTGGCCGTCCTCCCCCTGGCCCTTGCCTCGGTTCCACTGCCACCAGCCGTAAACGGCGACGACCATCACGACGACCTGTTTGCCGGCGCTGCCGGAGAGGTGGGCGGTGGCGAAGGCCGCGAAGAGGATGACGCCGGACAGGAACTGCACCGGCCAACTCCATATGGAGCGCCGCCAGCCGAAGGCGAGGGCGATCAGACCGATCACGTTGCCGATCATGTCCGACCACCTGATGTGCTGGCCGAAGAGCGTGAACGCCTCGGAGTTGAGCCAGTTCACTTGGTGGCCCCCTGACCGGCCAGCAGACGCTCGACGTACTTGGCGATCACGTCGACCTCGAGGTTGACCGGGTCGCCGGGCTGCTTGATGCCGAGTGTGGTCAGCGCGAGGGTCGTCGGGATGAGGCTGACGGTGAAGCGATCGGCGCCGGCCTCGACGACGGTGAGGCTGATGCCGTCGACGGTGATGGAGCCCTTCTCGACCACGTAGCGGGCGAGGTCCGCCGGGAGCGAGATGGTGATGAGCTCCCAGTTGTCGGAGGGCTTGCGCTCGAGGACCGCGCCCGTGCCGTCGACATGGCCCTGCACGATGTGCCCGCCGAGGCGCGCGCCGACGGCGGTGGGGCGTTCGAGATTGACGCGGGAGCCGACCGTGAGGGCGCCGAGACTGGAACGGTTGAGGGTCTCCGCCATGACGTCGGCGGTGAATTCGTCGCCCTCGTGCTCCACGACGGTGAGACAGACACCGTTGACGGCGATGGAGTCACCGTGCCGAGCACCTTCGGTGACGACGGGCCCACGGAGCCGGAAGCGGGAGGAGTCGCCGAGATTCTCGACGGCGGTGACCTCACCCAGCTCTTCGACGATTCCGGTGAACACTTCCCGGGTCCTCCTGCCACGATCGGGGCACGGACTCCGGGGACTGTCGATGACGACAGCAGACACGAGCGAGAACACCGGACGACGCCGGACGCAACCCGTCCGCGTGGACGAGCCGATACGGCGGCGCGCACGAATGCCCGCCCGCCGCGCACTGCCTCCCATCCGGACTTTAACCGTCGGTCCAGGAATTCCACCTGGTCAACCGGCCGCTGGAAGCGACCGGGTCGCGGACTATAACCGCCGGTTCGGACTTTCACCGACCCCGGAGTGCGCTGCTTCTGGTACAGCCTCAGTGTGCCACGCCTGATCGACGGCCATGCGGGTGAACCGCTGTGGGGTGGCTCACATGTTCACATACTGGACTTCTCCGACCGCCCGCGCAGGGAGTGACACAACTGCGACCAGGGACAACACCCGGCGCTCCAGCGGCATTTGAGGATTGGTCCATACCTATTGACCGCTCTGGTCTAGTCCTCTTAGGGTCGGCGGTCTCGGTGCGGTTCGCCGTCCGCGGGCGGCCCGGCGGCGGTGACGGAGGCCCTTGCCCCGCCGCCGGGCCTCCACCACGCCGTCTGCGAAGCTGACGGCGTGACGAGGACCGCCGACGAGTTCGAGTGCCACCGTCCGGGCTTGTTCGGCCTTGCCTACCGGATGCTGGGTTCCGCCGAGGAGGCGGAGGACACCGTGCAGGACGCGTATCTGCGCTGGAGCGGAACCGACCGGGATGCCGTGGAACGGCCGGAAGCCTGGCTCGCGAAGGTGGTCACCAACCTCTGCCTCAGCCGGCTCACCTCGGCCCGTGCCCGACGCGAGCACTACCCCGGCCCCTGGCTGCCGGAGCCCGTGGTGACGTCGGACGGCACGCTCGGCCCCCTGGAGTCGGTCGAGCAACGCGACGCCGTGTCGGTCGCCCTGCTGGTCCTCCTGGAGCGGCTCACCCCGGCCGAGCGGGCGGTGTACGTGCTCCGGGAGGCGTTCGCCTACGCCCACCGCGAGATCGCAGAGGTGCTGAGCCTGAGCGAGGCCAACTGCCGTCAGCTCCATCACAGGGCGGTGCGACGACTGGCCGCGCCCGGGACGCGGTTCGAGGCGGCACCCGAGCGGCAGGTCCGGCTCTTGGACTCGTTCCTCACCGCGGCCCGTGAGGGTGATCTGGCCGCCCTGGAGAAGCTGCTCGCGGCCGACGTGACCTGCTCGAGCGACGGCGGAGGCAAGGTCACCGCGGCACGGCGGCCGATCGAGGGGCGCGAGAAGGTGCTCCGTTTCCTGGCGGGCGCGTTCGAAGGCTTCGCCGCGCAGGTCGACTTCACGGTCGAGGAGATCAACGGGGCGCCCGGTCTCGTGACCCGGGACGGCGGACGGGTCGTCGGGGTCGTCGCCTTCGAGGTCCAGGACGGGCTCCTCGCACGGATCCGGGCGGTGGTGAACCCGGACAAGCTCGAGTTCGTGGGGCGGCAGCTCGCGCACTCCTGAGTTCTGTCACATTCCGCGGGGCTGTCAGGTCGTACCGGGTGAAGGGCGTTCCACCAGGGAGCGCCCGGCGTCCGAAGGGGCTGAACAGCATGACCACGATCCTGGTGACCGGCGGCACCGGAACCCTCGGCCGGCTCGTCGCCGAGCGGCTGCGGACGGACGGACACGAGGTACGCATACTGTCCCGGCACGCGCAGCCGTATGCCGTCGATCTGATCCGGGGCGGAAGCGGCCTGGACGCGGCCGTCGCGGGTGTGGACACGATCGTGCACTGTGCGAGCACCCCGCGGGGAGGTGACGAGAAGGCGGCCGCCCATCTGATCGCCGCGGCGCGCCGGGCGGGGGTGGGGCACATGGTCTACATCTCGATCGTCGGCGTCGACCGTGTACCGCTCGGCTATTACCGGGCCAAGCTCGCCGTTGAACAGCTGATCGAGGAGTCGGGGCTCGGCTGGACGGTTCTGCGCACGACGCAGTTCCACGACCTGCTTGCGCAGCTGCTGCAGGCGCTGTCGAAGCCGCCTGTCGTGCTGCTGCCGGCCGGGGTCGAGGATCAGCCCATCGAGGTCGCGGAGGTGGCGGCCCGGCTGGCCGAGCTGGCGCAGGGCGCGCCCGCGGGGCGGGTCGAGGACATGGGCGGTCCCCAGGTGCGGACGTTCGCGTCACTGGCCCGCGCTTATCTCAAGGTGACGGGCCGGCGGCGGGCGGTGGCGAGCGTGCCGCTGCCGGGCAAGGCGTACCGCGGGTTCCGTGACGGCGATCATCTCGCACCGGAGCGAGCGGTGGGCAAGGGGACGTTCGAGGATTACCTGGCGAGCCGGTTCGGCGACGGGGGACGCGGCTGATCCCGCGGTGCGTCCGCCTACCGCTCCGCAGGCGCGTACAGCTCGTCCTGGGCGCCGTCCCGGGCGGTCAGCAGCGCGCCGCGCAGCACGGCGCCGCCGCCCAAGGTGCTCGCGCGCACCTCGGTGGCCAGCGGTGACATGCGCGCGAGCCGCTCCGCGACGCGTGCGGCGAGTACGTCCCCGCCCGCCCGCCCGACCTCACCGCCGAGCACCACGCACCCGGGGTCGAGGATGGCAGCGACCGAGGCGGCACCGATGGCGAGACGGTCGGCGAGGGCATCGAGAAAGGCCCCGGCCGGCGCGGTTGCGGCAGCGCCGGGTCGCGCACCCGACGACGCCTTCGGGCGCCACGGGGGTGCCCCCGCGGGAGCTCGTTCGAGCGCGGGGGAGGCGGCGGGCACGTCGGCCTCCGCGTCGAGAACCGTCCGCCCTCCCTCGCTCCCGGCGACCGCCGCCACGGCCGCGCGCACGAGTGCGGCCGCCTGTGGCTCGTTCCCTGTCGCGTCGGCGAACAGGCCGTAGTGGCCCGCCAGTTCGGCGATGCCTCCCGCGCCCGCAAGGGAGTGGAAGCCGCCCTCGCAGTCCGTCGCCGATGGCAGGGTCGCGGTGCCCGGCACCGGCAGGAAGCCGATCTCGCCGGTGCCACCCGAGGCGCCGCGGCGCAGCGCGCCTTCCAGCACCACGGCCGCGCCCGTGCCGTGACCCAGCCACAGCAGCACGAAGGTGTCACGATCGCGGGCCGCGCCCTCGCGCTGCTCGGCCAGGGCGGCGAGGTTGGTCTCGTTCTCCACGATCACGCGTGCGGGCAGGCGCTCCTGGAGAGCGGCGACCAGGCGCCGGTGCCACTCCGGCAGCCCGGTGGAGTCGCGGAGTTCGCCGGTGGCGGGGTCGATGAGTCCGGGCGCGCCGATCCCGACCGTGTGCAGCCTTCTCCGCGCTCGAACAGGCTCCCGCGGGGGCACCCCCATGGCCCCAGCCTCCTCTGCGGCGCGCTCCACCAGCGCCACCGCCTGCTCGACCGCGGGTCCCGTTCCCGTGTCGCCGCCGATGGGCACCGACGCCTCGGCGAGGACTCCGCCGAGCAGATCGGAGACGAGGACGGAGACGCCCTCGGTGCGCACGTCGAGCGCCGCCAGATGGGCACGGTCGGCGACGATCCCGTACAGCCGCGCGTTCGGACCGCGCCGCTGCTCGCCCGACTCCCCCACCACCGCGATCAGTCCGCCCGCGGTCAGCCGTTCCACTAGGTCGGCCACCGTGGGCCGGGACAGTCCGGTGAGCTGCTTCAACTGCCCTGCCGTCAAAGGGCCTTCCTGCTGCAGCAGGCGCAGGGCGAGCCGGTCGTTGATGGCCCGGGCGGTGCTCGGGGATGCGGGCATGCCGGGATCCTCCCAGATCGGCGGAGCCGCTCACGGGGCGGCCGCCCTCCCTATCCATCAGGAAGGGTTCCTGATAGTTTACGGGACCCAGCGGGACGGACACAGCCGGGGAGGGGCGGAGAATGAGCGAGATGGTCGAAGGGGGCTTTCAGTCACGCGAGGTGAGGCGCGCCCGGTACGCCGTGGCCGCGGTGTTCGCCGTGCACGGCGCCGTCACAGGCTCGTTCGCGACCCGTGTGCCGTGGATCCAGGACCACGCGTCGGTCAGCGCCGGCCAGCTCGGGTTCGCCCTGGCCTTCACGGCCTTCGGCGCTTCCTGCTCCATGCCGCTGGCCGGCCGGATCAGCCACCGCTTCGGCAGCCGCACTGCCCTGCGCGGGCTGATCGCGCTGTGGACCCTCTCCCTCGTCCTGCCGTCCCTCGCGCCCAACCTGTACACGCTGTGCCTGGCGATGTTCGTCTACGGGGCGAGCGCGGGCATGTCCGACGTCGCGATGAACGCGTTGGGCGTCGAGGTCGAGCGCCTCCTCGGCAAGTCGATCATGTCCGGTCTGCACGGCATGTGGAGCGCCGGAGCCCTGATCGGCTCGGCGGCCGGTACGCTCGCCGCGCACCTCGGTGCCGACGCACGCCTGCACCACGCACTCGCGGCGGCCGCCCTCACGCTCCTCGGCGTACTGGCCTGTGGCTGGGTGCTCGATCTGCAGCCCGCCGAGGACGAGGAGCCGCCGCCCCGGTTCGCGCTGCCGCCGAAGTCGGCGCTGCTGATCGGCGCGGTCGGCTTCTGCGCGGTGTTCGCGGAGGGCGCGAGCCTGGACTGGTCGGCGGTCTATCTGCGCGACCAGCTCGACGCGTCGGCGGGTCTGGCGGCGGCGTCGACGACGGGCTTCATGCTGACCATGGCGGTCGCCCGGATCGCGGGGGACGCGGTGGTGAACCGCTTCGGCGCGGTCCGCACCGTCCGCGCGGGCGGGGTCCTCGCCGTGCTCGGTGGACTGCTCATCGTCGTCGCCGGCCATCCGGCGGTGGCGATGGGCGGGTTCGCACTGATGGGTCTCGGCATCGCGGTCGTCGTACCGCTGTGCTTCGCGGCGGCGGGCCGCAGCGGCCCCAACCCCAGTCAGGCCATCGCGGGCGTCGCGACCATCACGTACACCTCTGGGCTGATCGCGCCGAGCGTGCTCGGCGGGCTGGCGCAGGCGACCAGCCTGGTCGTGTCCTTCTGCCTGGTGACGGTTCTGGCGTGCGGGCTCGCCGGGTTCGCCGGCGTGCTGCGCGCGGGGGAGCGCGACCGCCCGAAGGTCAGTCCGCCGAGCGCAGCAGTTCCCGACCCGCGGTCCTGAACCGCTCGCTCCACGACGTCGGGCGCAGGGTCGCGGCATCGAGCCGGACCAGGACCCGGGTGCCGCGCGCGTACGTCATCGCTCCGTCGGCCGAGCAGAACCGGAATCCGTAGGTCAGGCCGGTGTTCCCGAGCCGCTCCAGCCACAGGTGCACGGCGTACGCGCCCGGCTTGTTCACCGGGGCGTCGTAGGTGATCCGCAGCTCCTTGACGGCGTTGCAGAAGTCGCCCGCCGCCTCCCAGTCGCCCTCGAAGCCGAAACCCCGCTCGTGCCACAGGGTGGTCCAGGCGCGCTCGACCATGACCGGGTAGCGGGCGTTGTGGAGCAGCCCGAGCGCGTCCAGGTCGTCGAAGTGGACGGCGACGGGGATCAGCCGGCCGTACGACAGGACGGGCGCGGCCTGGGTTTCGGCGGTCACGGGCGGGGCTCCTCGATTGGGCCTGGTGAGGCGCTCGCGACACTGCGGCGCTGGAGACACCCATGGTAAGCGGTCGCTCAGCCCGCCCCGCCCGCGGGTCAGCCGGCGATCGAGTCCAGCTGCTCGGCGGCGGGCCGCAGCGGCCACAGGTCGCCGCCCGGAGGCGCCTCCAGCAGGCGTACCGCCTTCTGGGCCCGCGCGTCTCCCGCGTCCGCCGCCGCGTGCACCACGTCGGTGGCCGCGTAACGGTGGAACTCCAGCTCCGGGTACGCCCAGGGCGTGGCGCCGGTGGCGGCGGGCAGCAGATAGTCGACCGCCTTGAAGAGGCTCTGGCCGTCCGGCCCCTGGTACGACCACAGGTCCACGCCGACGTGGCGGCCGATGGCCGCGAGCCGTGTGTACGCCACCAGGTCGAAGGTCGAGTAGTGCCAGCTGCGGGTCCGGGCGAGCTCCTGCGGCTGGCTGCCGTCCGCGGCGATCTGCGGATCGATGCGTTCGGCGCGCGCGTCCAGGACCGTCTGCCGGGCGAGGTCCACCTCGCCGGTCGCGTACGCCAGGGCGGCGAGCTGCATGTCGTAGAAGGTGCCGTGATTGTTCCTGGCGGCGCCCTCCTCCTTGCCGAAGGCGCTGTCCGTCATCCAGGTTCGGAACGCGATGTTCCAGTCGCGCATCCCGGTTCGGTCCGCCCTGGACCAGCCGGGTGCGCCGGTGTCCAGGATGGCGATCGCGTCGAGGACGCTGGTGTAGGACTGCGAGAAGTCGATGATGCCGATGGCGCGGCCGTCGTACTTGCAGGGGATGAACTGGCCGTGGTTCAGGTTCGGGTTCATCTTCGTCGCCGGGTCGAGGAACCAGGTGCGCAGGACCTGCGCTGCCTTCTCGGCGTACTGCTTCCTCCCGGTGTAGTACCAGGCGAGGGAGAGGTCGTACGTGGAGTCGAAGACCTTCTCCACGTCCTGGCGGTCGGTGCCGGTGTCGACCTCCGGGTTGCGCTCTCCGTCGCGCTGCACGTACGGGCAGCCCCAGGGGTTGTCGGCGGTCTTCGGCTGGCTGGGCCACCAGTACGGGGCCTGGCTGAGGTAGTCGTGGACGTCCCCGCCCGGTGCGGGCTTCGGCTTGTCGACGACCGTCCAGGGTCCCTGATCCAGCCAGGTGTCGGCACGCTTGGTCAGGTCCCCCAGCGCGCTGCGCAGCCGGGTGTCACCGTGGTCGAGCCGGACTCTGGTCTGCTGCAGCCGGGTGCCGTCGAGGACGGCGGTTCTTGGGACCTTCGCTGCCGCGTGGGCGGAGGCGGTGGGTACGCCGAGGGCCGCGACGGCCACGAAGGCGGTCGCGGCGGCGAGGAGAGCCGCCAGGCGGGGGCGTGCACTCATCAAGGCTCCGATCATGTGTGTGAACGCAGTTCATGAGTGGGACCGTGTGAGCGTAGGACCGCCTGGTGCCCGTGACAATGGTTCGGACAGGTCTTCAGGTACAGAGAAAGAGAAGCTTCACCATGGATCTCGGCGTGCGCTGGAAGCTGCACGGTGACGGGCGCACGCCCGCGCCCGGAGCGGTCGTCCGCCCCGACGAACGACTCTCCTGGCCCCGCACGGTCGGGCTGGGCGCCCAGCACGTCGTCGCCATGTTCGGGGCGAGTTTTGTGGCACCCGTGCTGATGGGTCTCGACCCCAATCTCGCGATCATGATGTCGGGCGTCGCGACCGTGATCTTCCTGCTGGCGACCCGCGGCCGGGTGCCCAGCTACCTCGGCTGCTCGCTCTCCTTCGTGGGCGTCGCCGCGGTGATCAGGGCGCAGGGCGGCACCAGCGCGACGGTGACCGGCGCGGTGTTCGTGGTGGGTGTCGTGCTGTTCCTCGTGGGCCTCGCGGTCCAGCGGTTCGGGGCACGGATCATCCACGCGGCCATGCCGCCGATCGTGACCGGTGCGGTCGTCATGCTGATCGGGTTCAACCTCGCGCCGGTGACCGCGTCGACGTACTGGCCCCAGGACCAGTGGACCGCGCTGCTGGTGATGCTGTTCACGGGTCTTGCCGTGGTGTGCCTGCGCGGCTTCTGGTCACGCATCGCGATCTTCCTCGGGCTGGTCTTCGGCTACGGGATCTCCTGGGCCTTCGACCGGATCTTCGGAAAGATCCACTCGGTGGGCGCGAGTGGAAAGCCCACCGACCACTGGCGCCTCGACCTGTCGGGCGTCGGCAAGGCGGACTGGATCGGCCTGCCTCACTTCCACGGTCCGTCCTTCCAGTGGTCCGCGGTGCTGGTCGCCCTCCCCGTGGTGATCGCGCTGGTCGCGGAGAACGCGGGACACGTCAAGGCGGTCGGCGAGATGACCGGCGACCCGCTCGACGACGAGCTGGGCACGGCCATCTCCGCCGACGGTGTCGCTTCCATGCTCTCGACCGCGGTGGGCGGCCCGCCCAACACGACCTACTCCGAGAACATCGGCGTGATGGCGGCCACACGCGTCTACTCGACCGCCGCCTACTGGGCCGCGGCCGGCTTCGCCCTCCTCTTCGGCGTCTGCCCCAAGTTCGGTGCGATCGTGGCCGCGATCCCCGGCGGCGTGCTCGGCGGCATCACCGTCATCCTGTACGGCATGATCGGCCTGCTCGGCGCGCAGATCTGGATCAACTCCAAGGTGGACCTGCGTAATCCGCTGAACCTGGTACCGGCCGCGGCGGGGATCATCATCGGAGTCGGCAATGTCACCCTGAAGTTCACCGACCACTTCTCGCTCAGCGGTATCGCGCTGGGCACGCTGGTCGTCATCACCGGCTACCACGCGCTGCGGGCGATGGCTCCCGCTCACCTCAAGACTCAGGAACCGCTGCTGGACTCGGGCACGTCCTCGTACGACGAAGAAGTCGATGAGCAGGGCGACGCCGGGGCAGCCCGCGACGCGGCTCGGCGGGCCGGCTCGTAGGCGTACTCGGCACCTCGGCGCGCCGGTTCGTACGCGTATCGTCGAAGGGCAGCAGGCCGACCGCTTCGTCTCGCCGACACGCGCGGGCCGTGTTCTGGCCGTCGGCGGGGGCGCCGTCGCCGTTGCGGCTGGTGTCGATGACGGCACCGAGGCCGGCCGGTCCACCGAGGTCGGTGAGCACCTCGCGGGCGTAGGCGACCTCGTCCCGAGTGCACCGGAAGTCGCAGACGTCGGTGAAGACGCCCTCGGAGGCGTCGATCCACGCGCCGTACGCGGCGAGATCGGGCGCGCCGACCGGCTATGCCCCGCCGCAGTCGCGGTCCGGGATGGCGTACGGCACCACAACCGGGACGCGGCGGCCGACGTGACGGCCCGCACGCGGACGGTGATGGCCCCTGGCGAGAAGTCGGCGAACCGGACGGCCGCCGGGCGTTCGGCGACGCGGGACTCGAAGACGGCGCACCTCAGATCGTCGGGATGGGCGGCGACCCGGTCGAAGACCTGGGAGTCGGGTGACGGTGTGGACGGCGCGGCGGACGGTACAGCGGGCAGCGGCTGCCAGGCGGTCGTACGGGTCACGGCCACAGTGACCCGACCGGCGCCGGCCGTGGTCGAGCGCCGTCGGCGCCCCCGCCTCCAGGCCCGCTGCGACCATCACGGTGGCCACCGGACGCGCAAGCCCGTCGCGTGCCGCTCCCCCCTGTCCCCCGCCTGGACCACCGGTGGGTTCCCCCGTTCCGGGGAAGCCCGCGGGCCGGTGGCGCTGCGGTGAGCCCAGGCCTGCAACTCTGCCTCCATGGTGCGGTTGGAGCAGTTCTCGACCGAAGTCGACACGGTCGTCTCACGCATGCGCGCGCTCGACGAAGCCTGGCCGGAGCACGACGGCGTCGCGGTCTTCAACCGCGTCTACCTCGCCGTCACGGAGGAGGTCGACCGCCGTGTGGACGCCGGGGACTTCCCGGACAGGCGGGCCGCGATCGCGCTGGACGTCCGGTTCGCCGAGCGGTACCTGTCCGTCGCCGAGGAGGGGCCGGTGCCCGCCTGCTGGCGACCGCTGTTCCAGTTCCGGCGCCATCCGGGCGTCCGGCCGCTGCAGTTCGCGCTCGCGGGCATCAATGCACACATCGGGCACGACCTCGCGCTCGCTGTCGTGGACGCATGCCGTGCGCTGGGCTGCGAACCGGCCGATCTGGAGGATGAGTTCTGTCGTGTGGGCGACATCCTCGCCTCGCTGGAGGAGTGCATCCGCGAGGATCTGATGCCCGGTCCCGATCTGCTGCAGATCGCCGACCCGCTCACGCATCTGCTCGGCGCATGGAGCCTCGAGCAGGCGCGCGAGGCCGCCTGGTCGGCTGCCTGCGCCCTGTGGGCGCTGCGGGAGCTTCCGGAGCTGACCGAGGAGTTCGCGCGACGGCTGGACGCGGCGGTGGGATTCGCGAACCGGATGCTGCTCACGCCGCTTCCGGACTGATCCGGCCATCCGCGCCTGTCGCGGCTGGAAGTGCCGTGTGGCCGTTGTACGTTGAACCGGCGGCACATCCATTGCGAAGGAGCAACAGGTATGGCGACCCGGCTCGGGCTCGGACTCCCTCAGAGCAAGCAGTACGACATCGGGCGGGACGTGCCCGCCGTGGCACGCGCCGCCGAGGAGATGGGCTACGAGAGCCTGTGGGTGTACGAGCGGGCCCTGTTCCCCGTGGCGAGCTCCCAGGGCCTGTACGGCATCGAGGGACTGCCGTGGCCCGACAGTTACCGCGGGGTGGCCGAGCCCCTGGTGACACTGACACTCGCCGCCGCGGCCACTCATCGCGCCAGGCTCGGCACCAGCGTGCTGGTGGCGCCCCTGCACGTGCCCTTCCAACTCGCGAAGGCGCTCGCGTCACTGGACTCGGCCGCCGGCGGCCGGGTCGTGGCTGGCCTGGGCACGGGCTGGTCCCTCGACGAGTACGCGGCGGCCGCGGTCCGCCCGTTCGAGGAGCGCGGCAAGGCCCTGGACGAGGTGATCGACGTCTGCCGCGCGGTGTGGGGCCCGGACCCGGTCTCCTACGAGGGCAGGATCACGAAGATCTCCTCGGCGGTGGTCGCCCCCAAGCCCGCCCGGCCGATCCCGATCCTGCTGGCCGCGAGCAACAAGACGGCCCAGCGGCGGCTCGTCGACAAGGCCGACGGCTGGATCCCGGTGGGCCTGGGCGCCGAGACACTGGCCACGCAGTGGCGTGAGTTGCAGGACCTAGCCGCCGAGCGGGGGCGCGTCACGCCGCTCCAGACCGTGCTGCGCACCAACCTCGCGTATTCGGCCAAGCCGTACGACGGCCCGGACCGAGCTCCCTTCCAGGGGAACGTCGACCAGATCGTGGAGGACCTGGCGGCCCACGCCGAGGTCGGCCCCGATGAGATCTTGATCGACCTGCAGGGCTCGACACGGGACGCGGAGGAACTGAAGGACGTGGCCGCAGAGCTGTACACGGCGGCACGGACGGCCGGCGTCTGACCGCCACACGGCGGCACGGACGGGCCGGTATCTCAAGGCCGCGGGCGGCCGGGTTCCGGACCGCGGGCGGCCGGGTTCCGGACCGCAGGCGGCCCGGAACCAGCCTGACGCACCGCGCACGCGGGAGCCTGTCATCAGGCCGGCGCACGGCAGGCACAGGCGAACCGGAATCGGGCCGCCACACCCCGGGGCGGCCCGAAGACGGGCAGCACACCCTGGACACCGGCGACCCCGAAGACGGCCACCGCACCCCGGGCACGAGCGGCCCGAAGACGGGCACCACTCCCCTAACACCCGCGACCCCGAAAACGACCACCACACACCGGACACCGGGGGACCCGAAGACAGGCAGCACACCCCTCACCGGCAACCCCGAAAACGGCCCCCCTGGACACCGGCAACCTCGAAAACCGGTCGGCACACCCCGGCCACAGGCAGCCCCGAAACCCGGTCGGCACAGGGGTCGGCAGACCCGGACGCGCGCGGACCGGAAGCCCACCCGCACACCCGGACGCGGGCGGCCCGGGATGCGGACGGCCGTCTCTCCGAACCGTCCCGGCTCAGTCCTCCGGCAGTTCCACCGGCGCGATCTCGTCGTAGACGTCGCCGGGGCCGGGGTTGGCCGGGTCGGTCGCGCCGCCGAAGTGATGCATGACGCCCCACACGGCGTTGAGCGCGGTCTGCACGGCGCCCTCCGCCCAGCCGGCCGTCCAGGAGATGTCGTCACCGGCGAGGAAGATGCCCCGCTTGTCGGCGGGCAGCCGGTCCTGCACGAAGTGCGTGAACAGACGCCGCTGGTAGCGGTAGTGGCCGGGCAGGTTCGCCTTGAACGCGCCCATGAAGTAGGGCTCGTTCTCCCAGGAGACCGTCACCGGGTTGCCGATGATGTGCTTCCTGATGTCCACGTTCGGGTAGATCTCGCCGAGCGACTTGAGCATGACCTCCATCCGCTCGTTCGCCGACAGCGGCAGCCACTTCAGGCTGTCGTCGCACCAGGTGTACGACAGGCAGATGACGGCGGGCTTGTCCGGGCCGTCGTCCAGCAGGTAGGTGCCCCGGGTCATCCGGTCGGTGAGCGTCATCGACATCACGTCACGGCCGGTCGGATTTCCTCTGTCATCGACGGCCTTGTCCAGCCAGAACGGCCGGTCCACGGGCACGAAGAGCTTGCTCGACTCCATGTAGTGCGTGCGCTCGATCGCCGTCCAGTGGTCGATCGGGAACAGCGCGTCGTCGCAGGCGATCTTGGACAGCAGCATCCAGGACTGGGCGGTGAAGATCGCCGCCTGGTACGTGCGGATGTCGCCGTTCGCGTCGGTGACGGTGATCCCGTTGCCCGCGGTGCGGTGCAGACGGGTCACGGCGGGGCGGGGCTCGCCGCCCTCGTGCAGGGACTTCAGGGACGTCCCGTAGGGCCAGTGCACGATCTTCTGCGGCTCACGCTCCCACAGGCGCAGCGGAAGCTGCTGGGAGCCGCCGACGATGCCGCGGTGGTGGTCGTCGGCCTCGGTGTAGACGACCCGCAGGATCTCCAGGATGGAGTTGGGGAAGTCGGTGTCCCAGCCGCCCGTGCCGAAGCCGACCTGGCCGAAGATCTCGCGGTGCCGGAAGGACTTGAAGGCCTCGGAGTCGCAGAGGAAACCGTAGAAGGTCTGGTTGTCGAGCTTCTCGACGAGCTTCGACCACATCTCGCGGATGCGCGGCACGTCGCGCTCGCGCATGGCGCGGTTCATGTCGGAGAAGTCGGCGCCCTCCTCCAGGCAGGCGTTCCACGCGTTCGCCACGTCGCGGTAGACCTGCGGGAGGTCGTCGAGCGTCTCGGCGTAGTGGGACTCGCCCTTCAGGTCGACGACGGTGGACGGGGTCGCCTCGGCCAGCGGGTTGGGGAACGGCCTGGTCTCAAGGCCCACCAGGTCGATGTAGTGCTGCAGCGCCGTGGAGGACGGCGGGAAGCGCATGGCGCCCATCTCGGCGGTCAGGGAGGGGTCGCAGCCCTCGAAGCCCACGGTGCGCAGCCGGCCGCCGATCCGGTCCGCCTCGTAGACGACGGGCCTGAGGCCCATCTTCATCAGCTCGTACGCGGCCACGATGCCGGACAGGCCGCCGCCGATGACCGCGACCTCGGTACCGTGCTCGGTCGCGGGTATCTGGCCGAGACCCGCCGGGTGGGCGAGGAAGTCGTCGTACGCGTACGGGAAGTCCGGGCCGAACATGGTGATCGGCGGCTGCTGCTCGTCTGCGTGCTCGACGGCGTTGGGCACCGTGGACGTCATGGGGTACGGACTCCTTGCGCGGAAAGAACTCAGGGGAGGGCTGGGGGTCAGACGAGGGACCCGTAGAGGCCGGGTCGGCGGTCCTTGAGGTACGGGTTCGCTTCGCGGGACGCGGCGAGGTGGGCGGGGTCGACGTCGGCGAGCAGGAGCTCCTCCACACGTCCCGCGCGGGCACGGGCGATCCCGTCGGGTCCGGCGAGAGTGGACAGGCCGACGAACTCGAACTCCTCTTCCTGACCCACGCGGTTGACGTACGCGACGTACATCTGGTTTTCGAAGGCCCGCACCGGGACGAGGGACTCGGCGACGAACTGGAAGGGATGCATCTGGGCCGTCGGGACCACGAGGAGGTCGGTGCCGGCCAGGGCGTGGGCGCGGACGTTCTCCGGGAACTCGACGTCGTAGCAGATCATCAGACCGACCCGGAGGCCGTTCAGCTCGGCCTGGACGACGGGCCGGTCGCCCGGGGTGAAGTGGTCGCGCTCGAAGCAGCCGAAGAGATGGGTCTTGCGGTAGTTCACGAGGCGGGTGCCGTCGGCGGAGACGAGCTGCGCGGAGTTGAAGACGGTCTCGTCGTCCCGCTCCGGGTAGCCGTAGGCGATCGCCAGACCGTGCTTCGAGCTGATCTCGGCGACGGCGTCCGCGGAGTCCCCGTCGGCCGGCTCGGCGAGCCGGGCGACGGCGTCGCCGATCGCGTACCCGGTGAGGAACATCTCCGGCGCGACCAGCAGCCCGGCACCCGCGGCGGCGGCACGGCCCGCGGCCTCGTCGAGAACCTGGAGGTTCTCGACGACCGAGCCGGGGCGTCCGGAGCTCTGGAGCAGGGCTGTGCGCATGCGTGTTCTCCACCGGTACCGAAGGGGGTTGGGGGCCAGTTAGACGGTACGGTCGGCGCCCCGGGCCGGACAAGGAGGAGCCGTTGCGCGCCGGTGAACGGATCGTTGCGTCCGCCGGGGGTCGGGCGGCGATTCGTTGCGTGTCATCCTGTGCGCCACCGGGGACCTGAGGCGCAGGTCACAGCGTTGCGGCTCTACAGCTCCCGCAGCCGCTCCACGATCTCCTGCAGCAGCTGCGGGTCGGCCGCATGTCCGCCCCGCGGCGGCCGCCGCGGGGCGGACATGCGCCCCTGAGATGACACGCCGCGACGCAATGGTTGCCTGCAGTAACACCGGCCTCGCCCGTCTCACCACGGCGGCGGTCAGTCCGCGCGGTGCAGGGCGAACGTGGTGACCACCGCGGCGTGGTCCGACGGCCAGTCATTGCCGAAGACGTCGGGCCAGGGGCGTGGGGTGCCGGTGACGTACGTCCGGGAGTCGAGCACCGCGAGACCCCGGTGCAGGATGTAGTCGATCCGGTCCTGCGGTTCGGGACGTCCGCTGCCGTCCTCGTGCACGGGGTGGATCGGCGACCAGGTGTGACCCGGGTCGTTGGCCACATCCGGGTGGGTGTCGCGGTAGGAGTCGCGCAGGCCCGCCTCCTCGGCCGCCTTCGTCACCGGCCACGCGACGTCCGGCCGGTCCAGGTGCGAGGGGCAGTTGAAGTCGCCCACGAGCACGACCGGAACACCGGCGTCGGCCGACGTGTCGATCCGCCGCAGCGTGTCCCGCATCTGTGCGAGCCGCACCTCCTCGTGGGCGATCAGCTCGGCCGAGGGCAGGCCGTCGAAGACCGATTCGTAGGGCCCGTACGGCGTGTAGTCGAGGTGTGCCGTCCAGATGTCGACCTCGCGTCCCGGGCCGACGCGGAGACGGACGCCCGCCGCCCCGTAGAACCCGACATCCGGATCGCCGAAGCGGGCGGTGATCGGGTACCGGCTGATGACGCCGAGGTTCTCGCCCGCGCGGTGGTGGTACCAGCCGAGCGCCTCGGCCAGCTCCTCGGCAGCGGTACCGCCCGTCTCCTGCAGACCCACGACGTCGGCCCCGGTCTCCAGGACGGCCTTGAGCTGCTTGGCCCGATGGTCGTCGACCCTGCTGCCGCCGAGCCAGAGGTTCCAGCTCATCACACGGAGTTCGTACGGCAGCAGGGACCGCAGCCGATCGGGTGTGACCTCCTCCAGGCTCGCCAGCACGGTCCGCCCCGGGGCCGCGCCGATCGGCGCGAGAGACGGCACGGCGAGCACGGCACAGCCCGCGGCCTCGGCGGAGGTGACTCCGGTCTGGGTGTCCTCGACGGCCACGCAGCCCACGGGGTCGACGCCGAGCGCACGGCAGGCGGCGAGGTAGGGGTCCGGTGCCGGCTTGGTGCGCTCGGTCTCGTCGGCGGTGACGGAGACGGCGAAGCGTCCGGGACCGAGCGCTTCGAGGACCGTGTCGGCGACGGCGCGGGGGGAGGCGGTCACCAGCGCGGTGGGGATGCCGTCACGGGCGAGGGCGTCGAGCAGGTCGAGCGCGCCGGGGCGGGGCACGATGCCGCCGCGGACGCGGTCCGCGAACTCACGGTGCAGTGCGGCGGCCAGGTCCACGGCCGATGCGCCGGTGAGGCCGGCCAGCCAGCCGGCCGTGTGCTCGACGGGACGGCCGAGCACCTCCGGCTGGTCCTCCTCACCCAGCGGTCGGCCCAGTGCGGCCGCGACCCGCTCCACCGCCTCCCACCACAGCCGCTCGGTGTCGACGAGCGTGCCGTCCATGTCGAAAAGGACGGCCTGGAGGGGCAGTTGAGTCACGGTTTCCTCTTTCATGTGTGTGGGGGGGACGGGGAGCAATGGCCGATCAGCGGGCGGCGACCAGCACCGGACGCTCCGGCAGCGTCACCGTCACCACGGCACCGGCACCCAGTGCGCCGGCCTCGTGCGCCGGCAGGTCGGCCTTCACCTCGGTGGCGTCGGCGAGGCGTACGGTCAGCCGGACCGTGGCGCCGAGGAACGCCGTGGCGACCACACGCGCGTCCCCTGTGTCGTTCGCGGCCACCCGGACCGCCTCGGGCCGCGCCAGCACGTCCACCTCGGTCGCGGCAGGCGCGTCCCCGTCGACGGGCAGTCGCTGCCCGAGCACCTCGACGACGCCCGAGGAGAGCCGTCCCGGGATCCGGCTCATCGTGCCGACGAACTCGGCGACGAAGGCCGTGGCCGGGCGGCCGTACAGCTCGGCGGGAGCCGCGCACTGCTCGAGCTTCCCGGCGCGCATCACCGCCACCCGGTCCGCCATGGACAGCGCCTCCTCCTGGTCGTGCGTGACGAACAGGGTGGTGATGCCGAGTTCCTGCTGGAGCCGGCGGATCTCCTCGCGCAGCGTGAGCCGCACCTTGGCGTCGAGCGCGGAGAGCGGCTCGTCCAGCAGCAGGACGCGCGGGCGCAGAGCGAGCGCGCGGGCCAGCGCGACACGCTGCTGCTGGCCGCCGGAGAGCTGGTGCGGGAACCGGCCCCCCTTGTCGCCCAGACCCACCAGGTCGAGCAACTCGGCTGCCCGGGCACGCCGTTCGGCGGTGCGCACCTTGCGCATCCGCAGCCCGAACGCCACGTTGTCGAGCGCGCTGAGGTGCGGGAAGAGGCTGTAGGACTGGAAGACCATCCCGGCGTCGCGGCGGTGGGCCGGGACGCGGGTGACGTCCTCGCCGTCGACGAGCACCTCGCCGGAGTCGGGGTGCTCGAACCCGGCGAGCATGCGAAGGGCGGTGGTCTTGCCGCACCCGGACGGGCCGAGCAGTGCGAGGAGTTCCCCGGGCCGCACGGTCAGGTCGAGTCCGTCCAGGGCGACGGTCGGGCCGAACTCCCGGCGCAGACCGTTGAATTCGACAGTCGCGGCGTTTTCGCGCGTCACAGCCTTGTCGAGCGTCATCTGGATCATCCCTTGGCGGCGGTACGGGAGCGCCCGCCGAAGACGGCGAGCGAAAGGAGGAGGGCCCAGGTGACGAGCAGGCTGAGCACGGAGACGGCGACGGACAGCTGGGCCTGGGAGCCGCCGACGCTGTAGATCCACACGGCGAACGGTGTGAAGCCCAGCAGCTGGGCGACGGTGAACTCGCCGAGGACCAGCGCCAGGGTGAGGAAGGAGGCGTTCAGCAGCGCCCCGCGAAGGTTGGGCAGTACCGCCTGGACCAGGGCCTGCGGCCAGCTCGCCCCGCAGCTGCGTGCGGCCTCGACGAGGGTGCGCACGTCGATGGCGCGCAACCCCGCGTCCAGGGCCCGGTACACGAACGGCAGCGCCATCACGACGTAGGCGAGGACGAGCACGAACGGGAAGCTGGGGTTCTGGATCGCCACGAACGTCTGGAACAGCGGCGTGCGGGAGAGGTACTCGGGCCCCCACTTGAGGACCGTGGCGATCCCCGCGACGAACGCGATCGGCGGTACGACCAGCGGCAGGGAGCAGACCACCTCGACGACCGGCCGCAGCCGGGGCGCCCCGAGCCGCAGCGCGACCATGGCGGGCACCATCAGCAGCAGGACCAGAACGATCGTGGCGACGGCGAGCTCCAGCGACAGGAGCAGGCTGGAGCCGAAGCCGGCGGTGGAGACGATCTGGCTGTAGGCGTCGAAGGTGACGCCCTGGCCGGGAACGTCCACCGTGAAGATCACGGATGCGGCGAGCGGGACCAGGAAGTACAGGCCGGCGCAGGCCAGGACGGCCCAGCGCCACAGGTTCAGGCGAGCCATCGCGCACTCCGTCGTTGCAGGGGCAGGTACACGGCCATGACCAGGCCCGCGACGAGGACCATGTCGAGGCTGAGGGCGAGAGCCACGTTCTCCTGGCCGACCAGGACGTTGCCGGAGACGGCGTCGGCGATCTGCAGGGTGACCAGGGGCACGGCACTGCCCACCATGGCCGCGGCGGTGGCGTACGCGGCGAAGGCGCTGCCGAAGAGCAGGACGAGTCCGCCGAGCAGTGAGGGCAGCAGCACGGGCAGGGCGACGTGGCGCCAGTACTGGAAGGCCGTGGCGCCGCTGTTCTGGGCGGCCTCGCGCCACTGGGTGCGCAGTCCGTCGAGGGCGGGGGTGAT
Organism: Streptomyces sp. NPDC022910; assembly: GCF_055561075.1. Lineage (NCBI taxonomy): Bacteria > Bacillati > Actinomycetota > Actinomycetes > Kitasatosporales > Streptomycetaceae > Streptomyces > Streptomyces sp. NPDC022910. The sequence continues at coordinate 181,331 of NZ_JBVHHL010000006.1, read as the reverse complement.
GGTGAGGACCATCAGCGGGATCAGGAAGTACAGGTAGACGATCACCAGACCCCAGAAGCTGTACAGGTTCCAGCCCTTGTCGGTCAGGCCCAGATGGCGGGTGAGGACGCCGGAGTTGCCGAGCGTGGCGACGAAGGCGAACGCCAGCGGGACGCCACCGAAGTTCGCGAGCACCCCGGAGGCGGTGAGGACGGCCTCGCGCAGCGCGCGGAACCGGGAGGTCACCACGACCTGGGCGAACAGCAGGCCGAGCACGGTGCCGACGGTGGCGGAGACGGCCGACAGCTTGACGCTGCCGACCAGGGCGGTGAGGTAGGCGCCGTGCAGAGAGGTGGTCAGATTGGCCGCGCTGTACGAGGTGGCGCCCGTGGTCGGATCCTTGACCGTGAAGGCGCCGTTCAGCATGGCGAGGGCGGGGATCCCGAAGGCGATCGCCGTGAACGCGAGCAGCGGGACGACGGCGAGCGCGCCGGAGGCGCGGCGCCGCCGCTGCTGCGGAGCAGCGGCGGGCGCCACCTCGGCCTCGGTGACGACGGCGGTCATCCGGAGACGGCCTTCCCCCAGCCCTGCGCGATGACCGTCTTGGCCTTGCTCTGCTGGGCTTCGGTCGGGAAGGACGGCGTGCCGGAGACCGCGGGAAGCTTCGCCGCGGCGGTCTTGTCGAGCGTGCCGGCCTTCTCCATGGCCGTCATCAGGGCCGGGCGGGCGTACCCCTTGAGCCAGAGGTTCTGGCCCTCGGTGCTGTAGAGGTACTCCTGCCACAGACGGGCGGCCGCCGGGTGCGGGGCGTCCTTGTTGATGGCCTGCGAGTAGAACTGGGCGTACTTGCCGTCGGTGGGGATGGCGACCTTCCAGTCCAGGCCCTTGGACTTGAACTCGTCGGCGTACCCGGCGTTCAGGTAGTCCCAGTCGATGCTGATCGGGGTCTCGCCCTTCTCGACGGTGGCCGGGGTCGACTCGACAGGCGTGTAGTTGCCGTTCTTCTTCAGCTTGGCGAAGAAGTCGAGACCGGGCTGGATGTCGTCGAAGGAGCCGCCGTTCGCGAGCGCGGCAGCGTAGACACCGCCGAAGGCCGAACCGGACTTGGTCGGGTTGCCGTTGAGCGCAACCTGACCCTTGTACTGCGGCTTGAGGAGGTCCTTGAAGGTGGTCGGGCACACCTTGACGCGCTTGGCATCGCAGCCGATGGAGACATAGCCGCCGTAGTCGTTGTACCAGCGCGCCTGCGGGTCCTTCTGGGCGGTGGGGATGTCGGCGTAGGTGGCCACCTTGTACGGGGCGAGCAGCCCCTGCTGGGCGGCGCTGAGCGCGAAGGAGCTGCCCAGGTCGAGAACGTCGGGGGCGCGGTCCTGGCCCTTGCGCGAGGTCACGGCGGTGATCTCGTCCTGGCTCGAGCCGTCCGGGTTCTCGACGTCGATCTTGATGCCGTACTTCTTCTGGAAGCCGTCGATCAGGGCGCCGTAGTTGGCCCAGTCGCGGGGCAGGGCGATCGCGTGCAGCGTGCCCTCCTTCTTGGCCGCCTTGACCAGGGCGTCGAGGCCGCCGAAGTCCGCGGCCGAGGTCGCGGTGGCCGCGCTCTTGCCGTCCGCGGTGGTCGACGCGTTGTCGGGGGCCGCGCCACAGGCGCTGAGGGCGAGTGCGGCGACGACGAGGCCACCGGTGAGGACGGCGGTCCTCGGCAGGAACACGGTCACGGGTCTCTCCAGGAGTACGCACGAAGACTCGGGTTAGACGGAGAACTTGTCTGAACAAGTTGACCCAAGTACGCCCGACGCCGGTGTCCTGTTCGTAAACAATGACGAAACTCTGAGCCCTACTTGCCTGCACATTCCCCGGCCGTACAGATCACGCGCAGGTCTCGATTAGGGTGGTCACGCTGTGCACAGCAGTGGACTCAGAGGGGAAGTATGGCGGCACGACACGAGGAGATCGCCGATGAGCTGCGGCGGGCGATCGATCGCGAGGAGTACACGGTGGGCAGCCTGCTGCCCCCGGAGACGGACCTCGCAGCCCACTACGGCGTCTCCCGAGGCACGGTCCGCCAGGCCGTCGCGGCCCTGACCGCCGAGGGGCTCATCGGGTCTCGGCAGGGCGCCCGCCGGGTGGTGCTGGCCAGCCGCCGCAGCCAGAGCTTCGCGGAACTGCGCAGCTTCGCGCAGTGGGCGCGGGCGATGGGCCGCGAGGCGACCGGGCAGATGGTGGCCCAGGAGTACCGGCCGGCGACCAAGGAGGACGCGGTACGCCTCCATCTGCCCGAGCAGGCCCCGGTGTTGCACGTTCTGCGCGTGCGCGGTCTCGACGGCGAACCCGTCCTGCTGGAGCGGACCGTCTACGCGGACTGGATCTCCCCGGCGGTCGAATCCATCGAACCCGACTGCCCCTCCGTCACTCAGCGGCTCCTCGATGACACGGGCCTGGTCTTCGCATACGGCGAGCACGTCATCGACGCGGTCGCGGCGGGCGCCCAGGACGCCGAACTGCTGGGCATCCGCCGCACCAGTCCGCTGCTGCGGGTCCGGCGCGTCACGACCACACGCGACGGACGCCCGGTGGAGTGGTCGGACGACCGCTACCGCTCGGACGCCGTGAGCTTCAGCGTGCACAACTCGATCGGCAACAACGCGCTGGCGCGCAAGACGGCCGAGTGACCGGTCGGGCGGCGGGCCCTCAGCCGGAGGTGGCGGCCACGCAGAACTCGTTGCCCTCCGGATCGGCCATCACCACGTGGTGTCCGTCGAATTCCGCGAGGATCCTTCCGCCCGCCTCCACCAGGCGCCCGGCCTCCGCCCTGATCCGCGCCCACCGCTCCTCGGGAGTGCCGTGCCCGGGGACGCGGACGTCGATGTGCAGGCGGTTCTTGGCGGTCTTGGGCTCGGGCACCTTGAGGATCGACAACAGGGGGCCGACACCGTCGGGATCGCACAGCCACGCGCCGTCGTCCACGGATTCGTCCCCCGGCAGGTCGAACTGCGCGAGCCACTCCTCACGCGTGGCGAAGGGGGCGGGCGGCGGCTCGTCGGTGTAGCCGAGTGCCGTCTTCCAGAACGCGGCGAGGAGCTGCGCGTCCGCGCAGTCGAGGGTCAGAGTGATTCTGGCTGCCATGACCGCGACCGTACTGTGCGCCACTGTCAGCCGGGCCGCCTCAGGTCGGCGAGCCCGACGAGAACCGGCGCAGCAAGGGCGAAAGGACGAGCACCGACTTGGTGCGCTCCACGAACGGCTCCCCGGCGATCCGCTCCAGCACGCGCTCGAAGTGACGCATGTCGGAGGCGAAGACCTGGGCGATCGCGTCCGCCTCACCGGTGACGGTGGAGGCGGCCACGACCTCCTGGTAGCGCTCCAGGCCCCGCTGGATGGTCTCCGGCGAGGTGTTGCGCCGGCAGTAGATCTCGACGAACCCCTCGGTCTCCCAGCCGAGCGCCGCCGGGTCCACCCGGACGGTGAACCCCGTGATGGCGCCGGTCGCGCGCAGCCGGTCCACGCGCCGCTTCACGGCCGGCGCGGACAGGCCGACCAGTTGCCCGATGTCCGCGTAGGAGCGGCGGGCGTCCTCGGCGAGGGCGTGGACGATGCGTTCGTCGAGATCGTTCAGCAAGGCGGGCGGTTCACTTCTCTGCGGTGAGTGGGGTCGGCGCGGGCTCCTCGACGGCCAGCCGGGAGCGGCGGTGGCCATACAGGAAGTAGAACACGAGGCCGACGGCCATCCAGACTCCGAAGACGACCCAGGTGACGGCCGAGAGGCTGCCCATCATCCAGACGCAGAAGGCGAAGCCGAGCGCGGGCAGCACCGGCGACAGCGGTACCCGGAAGGTGCGGGGCATGTGCGGACGCGTCCGACGCAGCAGCACGACCGCGATGTTGACCAGCGCGAAGGCGAACAGCGTGCCGATGCTGGTGGCGTCGGCGAGCTGCCCGAGGGGGATCGCGGCGGCGAGGACGCCGCAGAAGACGGACACGATCAGCGTGTTGGCACGAGGCGTGCCGGTCCGCGGGTGGACGCGCGAGAACACCTTGGGCACCAGGCCGTCCCGGGACATCGCGAAGAGGATGCGCGTCTGGCCGTACAGCACGGTCAGCACGACGCTCGCGATGGCGATGACCGCGCAGGCGGCGAGGAGGGTGCCCCAGAAGGTCTGTCCCGTGACGTCCTTCATGATCTGGGCGAGCGCGGCCTCCGAGTCGTTGAAGCGCTGCCAGGGCTTGGCGCCCACGGCGACAGCGGCGACGACGACATACAGCGCCGTGACGATGACCAGCGACAGCATGATCGCGCGGGGCAGGTCGCGCTGTGCGTTCTTCGCCTCCTCGCCGGCCGTGGAGGCGGCGTCGAAGCCGATGTAGGAGAAGAACAGCGTGGCCCCCGCGGCGCTGACGCCTGCCATGCCGAGCGGCATGAAGTTCGCGTAGTTGCCCGAGCGGAAGCCCTGAATGCCGATCAGGCAGAACAGCAGGAGCGCGGCGATCTTCACCACGACCATGATCGTGTTGGCGCGCGCGGATTCCTTGGCACCGCCGAGCAGGAACGCCATGGCGAGCAGCACGACGATCAGGGCAGGCAGATTGAAGATGCCGCCCTCACCGGGCGGCGCGGACAGCGCGGCCGGGATGGTGACACCGATGGTGCCGCCCAGCAGTTCGTTGAGGTACTCACCCCAGCCGACCGCGACGGCGGCCACGGAGACGCCGTACTCCAGGACCAGACACCAGCCGCAGATCCAGGCGATCAGCTCACCCATCGTTGCATACGCATACGAGTACGAGGATCCGGAGACCGGGATCGTGCCCGCCAGCTCGGCGTACGACAGCGCGGAGAACAGCGCGGTGAGACCGGCGATCACGAAGGAGAGGGTGACGGCCGGACCGGCCTTGGGGACGGCCTCGCCGAGGACCACGAAGATGCCGGTGCCGAGGGTGGCTCCGATGCTGATCATGGTGAGCTGCCACAGCCCGAGGGAGCGCCGCAGCGTCCCTCCTTCGCCCTGGCCGCCCTCGGCGACCAGCCGCTCCACGGGCTTGCGGCGCATGAGACGCGCGCCGAGGCCGTCGGGCGGCGAGGCCGGATGACTGCGGGACTGCGGGGGTGCGCCTTGGTCGAGCACGCGTCGGCTCCTTGTCGCTGCCGGTCAGGGGGCAGGCGAGGACCGGCGGCGCCCCTGGGGCGGGGACCACCGAGCGGGGTCCTCGCCACGCCACGTACAGCGCTTGACCCTATGAGCCAGCCCTTCACGGGCGTAATGCGGCAGCCTTGCGCACCTCCGCAAGATCGTTGCGTTCATCGAGGAGTCACGGATGTTTGTTGCGCAAGCCCTTTCGATGTTTGCGCACGGCAGCCGAGGGCCCCTCAGTCCTCCTCGGACTCCCCTGCGAGCGCCCGCGCCCGGGCTTCGTCCGCCGCGTCGAAGCCCGTCTGTCCAGGCTTTCCGTAGGCGGCCGCCTGGGCGTCGATCCAGCGGGTGTGGGCCTCCCAGGCGGCCTGCTTGCTGGTGCCGAGCGCTGCGCCGATCTGGGCCCAGGAGGCTCCGGCCTCACGCGCCGCCCGCAGGGTGAGCTGGCGCCCGTACGCCGCTTTGCGGGCCACGACCTCGCTCAGCGCCAGCAGCTCCAACAGCTCGCCCCGGTCCAGTGCCCCGGCCTCGCTTCCCTCCCCGGCGAGCGACTCCCTGATGCGCAGCTCCTCCAGCCGGGCGACGGCGGTCACCAGCGTGTACTGCGACTCGATGCTCTGGGGTGTGGTCATACGTCCAGATTTGCGTCAAGACCGCTGGACGTCAAGACGACTTGACGGAAGCTCCTTGACGAGGAACGTGCAGGGGTCGGCGCACGGGTACGTCACACCGTCGGTGTCCTCGTACGCCCAGCGGTCCACGTACGCGACGAGGGGCCGGTAGCCGAGCCGCGCGTACAGGGCCGCCGCGCGGGGATTGTCCTGGCCGACACCGAGGCCGATCGTCCTGCGGCCGCGCCCGCGGGCCAGCTCCTCGGCCGCACGAATCAGCGCACTGCCGACGCCGTGCGAGCGCAGTTCCTCGGGCCAGACGCCGAGCCCGTTGATCTCGGGGCAACCCGCCCCCGCCCCCCGGACCTCCGGCGCGGCGCAGCCGTTCCAGCGCACCTCGGCGTGCCCGACGGGCCGTCCGTCGATCCAGGCCACCAGGTACGTGCTCTCCCCCGTCTCCTGTCGGGCGAAGCGCCGGGCATGGGACGAGGTGGCGCCGGGCGAGCCGATGTACCGGTCGAGCAGCGCGACATCGGCGGTCCGGCAGACGGTGATCTCCATGGAGCCGACGGTAGGCGGCCGGGATCGGCCACGTCGCCCGCATTTCCGCCCCCGCACGCGGACGGCCCCGCTGTCCCGCCGTCGGGGCGACCGGGGCCGTACCGAAGAAGGTCGTGTCAGCTCCAGCTGGCGTGCAGCGGCTTGCCCTCCGCGTAGCCCGCCGCGCTCTGGATGCCCACGACGGCCCGCTCGGCGAACTCCTCCAAGGAGCTTGCGCCCGCGTAGGTGCAGGAGGAGCGGACGCCCGCGATGATCGAGTCGATCAGGTCCTCGACGCCCGGGCGGACCGGGTCGAGGAACATGCGCGAGGTCGAGATGCCCTCCTCAAACAGGGCCTTGCGAGCACGGTCGTACGACGACTCGTCCGACGTGCGGTTGCGGACCGCGCGCGCCGACGCCATGCCGAACGACTCCTTGTAGAGGCGGCCGTTCGCGTCCTGCTGCAGGTCGCCGGGAGACTCGTACGTGCCGGCGAACCAGGAGCCGATCATCACGTTGGACGCGCCCGCGGCCAGCGCCATCGCGACGTCGCGCGGATGACGGACTCCGCCGTCGGCCCACACGTGCTTGCCGTACTTCTTCGCCTCGGCAGCGCACTCCAGGACCGCCGAGAACTGAGGGCGTCCGACGCCCGTCATCATGCGCGTGGTGCACATGGCGCCGGGGCCCACGCCGACCTTGACGATGTCCGCGCCCGCCTCGATCAGGTCGCGCACGCCCTCGGCGGCGACGATGTTGCCCGCCACGATCGGCACCCGCGGGTCGAGCGCCCGCACCGTCCCGATGGCGCCGATCATCGATTCCTGGTGCCCGTGCGCGGTGTCGATGACGAGCGTGTCGACGCCCGCGTCGAGCAGCTGCTTGGCCTTGCCCCCGACATCGCCGTTGATACCCACGGCGGCGGCGACGCGCAGCCTGCCGTCGGCGTCGGTGGCCGGCGTGTAGAGAGTGGCGCGTACGGCGCCCTTGCGGGTGAGGATGCCGGCGAGCTTGCCGTCCTTGTCGACGGCGGGCGCGTAGCGCCGGTTGGCGGCGTCGAGGGTGTGGAAGGCCTCGCGCGGGTCGATGTCGGCGTCCAGCAGCAGCAGGTCTGTCGACATCACCACTTCGAGCTGCGTGAAGCGGTCCACGCCGGAGAGGTCGGCGTCGGTGACCACACCGATGGGCCGGTGCTGCTCGTCCACGACGACACCCGCGTTGTGCGCGCGCTTCGGCAGCAACGCGAGCGCGTCGGCGACGGTCTGGTGCGGCGCGAGCACGATGGGGGTGTCCAGGACCAGGTGGCGGTCCTTGACCCAGGAGATGACCTCGGTCACCACGTCGATCGGGATGTCCTGCGGTATGACGACCAGACCGCCGCGACGGGCCACCGTCTCCGCCATCCGGCGGCCGGCGATGGCGGTCATGTTGGCCACGACCAGCGGGATGGTGGTGCCCGTGCCGTCGGGGGAAGTGAGGTCCACGCCGTGCCGGGAACCGACCGCGGAACGGCTCGGCACCATGAAGACGTCGTCGTACGTCAGGTCGTAGGCAGGCTGTATGTCATTGAGGAAACGCACGTGCTGCACATCCCAGTCGATCAGAGGTGGCCCCGGACAGGTCAGCCAGGGGGAAGAGCACGTACTTCATTGTCCCATGTCGGGGGGTATGCGGTCCCCGGACAGATCATCCAGGCAGGTCAGCGGCGCCTTCGTGGGATCCTCCAAGCGCGAGCGCAACGGAGAGTCCCAGCCCGCGGTCCACCGCGGCGGCGAGCACCTCCTGGGCGATCTCCCACTCCTCGGGCCGGGCCGTCGCGTAGCCGCGCCAGCCCGTGACGAGGATCAGCAGCCCCCTGTCCGCGGATGCCTCGGGCCAGACCGACAGGTCGGTGAGCGAGTCGTTGAGCGCGTCCCAGTTGCGACCGAACCAGTGCGGCAGGTCCAGGGCGCGCACGATCCGCTCCATGAACGCGGCCTTGTCGGCGACTCCGTGAAGGTCCAGCGTGACCACGAGCGGGCCCGCCGGGTCGTCCGTCATCTCAGCACCACCCTGAACGAGTTGTAGTGATCGTCGGTGTAGTAGATCTCCCCGCCCTGCCCGGTGACAAGGCGCCGGGCCCCGCGGTCGCGCGAGCCCGGGGTCTTCACCGTGTACTCGTGGTAGTAGCCGCGCGGGTGCCTGGGCAGCAGCAGCTCGAAGTTGCCGAAGACGGCGCCGTCCTGGGCGTACGGGAAGAAACCGCCCTTGTCGACGAGGCCGAGGGTCTGCCGCGCCTCGGCGGGGAGCCGGGACTCCTTGACGGTGGCCATGTGCCCGACCCACGACGGGGTCGTCTGCCCGGCCCACGAGGGGGTCGGCACCGGGGCGCCGGTGTCCGTCGGCGAACACCCGGCGACCAGGGCGCCCAGGCACAGGAGCAGCCCCGCGAGCACACGAGGGACGTACCGCGTCAGCATGACCTTGATGCTGCCACGGCCGCCCCCGCGCACCCGGTTGTCAGGGCCCGTCAGGGCCCGTCGGGGTCCGCCCGGTTCAGGGCGGGCTTCGGAGTGGGTCCCGCCGTCATGAGGTAGTCCGCGGCCGACGTGTCCGTCACCAGGCTCGTGACGAGCCCGGATCGCAGCACCGCGTCGATCGCGGCCGCCTTGCGCTGCCCGCCCGCTATCGCGACGACTTCGGGGACGCGACGCAGCTGGTCCGCCTTGACGGTGATGCATCGTTCCCCCAGGTCCCGTCCGACCCGGCGGCCCTCGGCGTCGAAGAGGTGCGCGGACATCTCGGCGGCGACACCGAGAGACGCGTAGTGAGCGCGCTCCTCCTCGGTGAGCATGTCGTGCACCGTCGAGATGCCGGGCTCCCAGGAGCCGATGGAGACGCAGGCGACCGTGACCTTGTCGAAGTACTCGAAGGCGCGGGCGATCCCCGTCTGGTTGCGCAGCGCCGCCGCGGTCGCCGCGTCCGGCAGCAGCATCGGCGCATAGATGGGGTGGGCGTCCCCGCCCGAGACCTGCGCGGCACGGCGGACGGCCTCCACCGAGCCGCGCTCGGCGGTCCCGGCGTCGTACACGCCCGTCAGCTGCACCACCGTGCACGGCGGCAGCCGGTCCAGGGCCGCCGCCATGTGGATGGTGGAGCGGCCCCAGGCCAGGCCCAGCACATCGCCCTCGGTCACCAGTTCGCCGAGCAGGTCGGCGGCCACCTCACCGAGATTCTCGGGGTCGGGCGACTCCTCGGCGTCGGCCGGGGACTCGACCACGACGGCGTGCCTGAGGCCGTACCGGGCGCGCAGCGCGTCGGAGCGCTCGGCGTCCAGCTCGGCCGGAACACGGATCTCGATCCGCACGAGATCCCGTTCGAGAGCGGTCTCCAGGACCCGGGCCACCTTGAAGCGGCTGACGCCGAACTCCTCCGCGATCTGGATCTTGGACTTGCCCTCGAGATAGAAGCGACGGGCCATGGCCGCCGCCTGCACCAGCTCAGCGGGTCCCATCCGCATGGCTGACCGGCCCGCCGACATACCCGACACGGCCATCTCCTCACTGCTGTTCACACTCTGCATTCGCCGTTCATCCTTGCAGATCCGGCGTACTTGATCAGCCCGGACGGTCGGCGTTCAGTTTCCGTTGGCTCACTCGTCGCACGCCCATGACGCACGAGCGGTCGCCCGCTCCGCCTGGGTGCGCAATGCACGTACCGCGGCGGCCGGGTCGGCCGCCCCGTAGACCGCCGAACCGGCCACGAAGACGTCCGCCCCCGCCTCCGCGCACTGTTCGATGGTGGAGGCCGAGACGCCGCCGTCGACCTGCAGCCACAGCTCGAGACCGTGCTTGCTGATCAGCTCGCGGGTGCGGCGGATCTTGGGGAGCATGATGTCCAGGAAGGCCTGTCCGCCGAAGCCGGGCTCGACCGTCATGATCAGCAGCATGTCCAGCTCGGGCAGCAGGTCCTCGTACGGCTCGATGGGGGTGGCGGGCTTGAGGGCCATGGAGGCCCGCGCGCCCTTGGCCCGGATCTCGCGGGCGAGCCGCACCGGCGCGGCGGCCGCCTCGGCGTGGAACGTGACGGAGCCGGCACCCGCTTCGACGTACTGGGCCGCCCACCGGTCGGCATCCGCGATCATCAGATGGCAGTCCAGCGGAGTGTCCGTCGCCCGGGCCAGGGACTCCACGACCGGCAACCCGAGCGTGAGGTTCGGGACGAAGTGGTTGTCCATGACGTCGACGTGGAGCCAGTCGGCTCCTTCCACGGCCGTCGCCTCCTCGGCGAGGCGGGAGAAATCGGCGGACAAGATGCTGGGGTTGATCTGCACGGCCATGACCCAAGACTGCCATGCCCCGGCCCCGCTTGTTGTCGCCGGTCCGCCCTGGACCTTCGGCTCATTGCGCGACGCGGTGCACGGCGCGCCAGGCGCCGACGCGCGGGGGGCTACCACGGCCCTGCTGGACAGGGAGAACGCCCAGGCCATGGGACCGCGCCAGCCGCTTCCAGCTGCCACGTGACTTCTCCCAGGCCCTCGACATCCACGACCGCGTCCTGCTGGAACTGGAGCCCGATCACATCACGGTACGGCCCGACCAGGCGCAGTGAACTTCTCGGCGCGGAGTCCCGAAGCCGGCCCGGCCCCTAGAACTGAGAGGCGGGCACCCCCACGAGGAGGGTCCGGCGGCATGCCGGTTCAGCCCGTCCGGCGGATGAGCGCCAGATACATGGCGTCGGTGCCGTGCAGATGCGGCCACAGCTGTACGTCGGGGCCGTTCCCGATGGCCGGGACACCAGGGAGCAGGGGCCGGGCGTCGATGAGGTCGGTCTCGGGGAACTGCTTGAGCACGTCGGCGACCACGGCGCGCGTCTCGGCCAGGTGGGGCGAGCAGGTGGCGTAGCCGACGACGCCGCCGACGCGTACGGACTCCAGGGCCGTGCGCAGCAGGCCGCGCTGAAGCGGCGCGAAACCGTCCAGGTCCTCGGGACGGCGCCGCCACCTGGCCTCGGGCCGGCGGCGGAGCGCTCCCAGTCCGGTGCAGGGCACGTCCACCAGTACCCGGTCGAAGCTCCCGGGCCGCCACGGCGGGCGGGTGCCGTCGGCGGCTATGACCTGGTAGGGACCGGGATTCCCGGCGAGCGCCTTCGCCACCAGGCCGGCCCGGTGCGGCTGCTTCTCGGATGCCAGCAGTACGGCCCCGCGCTCAGCGGCGAGCGCCGCGAGCAGCGCCGCCTTGCCGCCGGGCCCGGCACACCCGTCGAGCCACTTCTCGTCGGGTCCCTCCAGGGGGGCGTTCGCCAGGGCGAGCGCGACGAGCTGACTGCCCTCGTCCTGAACGCCCGCACGGCCTTCCCCCACGGCCTCGACGGCACCGGGCTCGCCGCCCTCGGTGAGCCGGACGGCGTACGGTGACCAGCGCCCCGGCGCCGCAGCCTCCTCGCGCAGCAGCTCCTCGGTGGTGGAGCGACCGGGACGGGCGACGAGCGTCACCCCCGGCCGCTCGTTGTCGGCCTCGAGAAGGTCCTCGATCCCGGCGCGCCCGCCGCCGAGCGAGTCCCACAGGGCGGAGACGACCCAGCGCGGGTGCGAGTGCACGACCGCGAGGTGGTCCTCGGGGTCCTCGTCGTACGGCGGTGCCACTCGCTCCAGCCAGCCGTCGAGGTCGTCCTGGGCGACCTTGCGCAGCACGGCGTTGACGAACTTGGCCCGTCCGTCGCCGAGCACGACACGGGCGAGCTCGACGGTGGCCGATACGGCGGCATGGCTCGGGATCCGCGTCCCGAGCAGCTGATGGACGCCGAGACTGAGCACATCGAGCACGGGCGGATCGACCTCACGCAGCGGCCGGTCGACACAGGCCTCGAGGATGGCGTCGTACGTCCCCTGCCTGCGCAGCGTCCCGTACACCAGCTCGGTGGCGAGCGCCGCGTCCCGCCCGTCGAAGTCCCCCTTCTCGCGCGCCTTGCGCAGCAGCGGCGGCAGCACGAGGTTCGCGTACGCGTCCCGCTCGTCGACGGCCCGCAAGGCGTCGAAGGCGAGGATACGGACGGGGTCCTTCTGGGGCCGGCGGTAGGGCTTGCCCGGCTTGCGGGGACGACGGGACTGGTCGCTCACGAAAAAAGTGCTCCGGATGTGGGATGACGTGCGCCTCCCAGCGTACGTCCGTGGCTGTCGGGCGGGTCGGGGAGGTCAGCTCCCGAGGGTCTCGGTGGCGCCGATCCGCACCCCGCGCGCCCAGTCCGCGGCCTTCATCGGCTTCTTGCCCTGGGCCTGCACCCACACCAGCTCGACGGCGTACGAACCCGTGCCGACGTACACGTTGTTCTTGCCGACGGACAGCTGCCCGGGGGCGAGGTCCGTCCGCTCGGGCACGGGCGCGACCTGGATGAGCTTGAGCCGCTCGCCGCGGAAGCCGCTCCAGGCGCCGGGCGCAGGTGTGCAGGCGCGCACCATGCGGTCGATGCGGAGCGCGGGCGCCGACCAGTCGACATGCGCGTCCTCGACGGTGATCTTCGGCGCCAGCGTGACCCCTTCGGCGGGCTGCGGCACGGCCTTGAGAGTGCCGGCCTCGATGCCGTCCATGGTGGCCGAGAGCAGTCCGGCACCGGCGAAGGCGAGTCGGGTGAGGAGGTCACCACTGGTGTCGGTGGGCCGGATCCGCTCGGTGACGGTGCCGTAGACGGGCCCGGAGTCGAGTCCTTCCTCGATGAGGAAGGTCGAGGCACCCGTGATCTCGTCGCCCGCAAGGAGGGAGTGCTGTACGGGGGCGGCGCCGCGCCAGGCGGGGAGCAGGGAGAAGTGCAGGTTGACCCAGCCGTGGGCGGGGACGTCGAGGGCGACGCGCGGCAGGAGCGCCCCGTAGGCGACCACCGGACAGCAGTCGGGGGCGATCTCCCGCAGCCGTGCGAGGAAGTCCTCGTCACGGGGCCGGTTCGGCTTGAGAATCTCGATCCCGGCCTCTTCCGCCCGCTCGGCGACGGGACTGGCGACGAGCCTGCGCCCGCGCCCCGCCGGTGCGTCGGGCCGCGTGACGACGGCGGCCACCTCGTGCCGCTCGGACGCGATGAGAGCGTCCAGCGCGGGGACGGCGACCTCGGGGGTACCTGCGAAGACAAGCCTCATGAGTGGGTGACGGCCTCTCGGGCGGGAGCGCTGACGGGCCCGCACGCCTCCGGCTGCGCCGAGGCGGACGGGCAGCGCACCAGTGTATGGGGGCCGGGGCGCCGGGAGCGCGGTGGCCGCCCTGCTCCTCGGCGGACGCCTCCGCAGCGCGCACCACCCGTGGGGGCGTACGCATATGCCCTTACGCCCCCGCACCGTGACCACAGACCCAAAAGCGCGTTGGTCAAGAAAGAGTTGACCACAACGGGCCGCGATTGCGGCCCGGCCCTTTTCAACGCCGGTTCGAGAGGCTTGTTCATGGCCGACCACGCAACCCACGACGCCCAGGCCCGGGCCAGCCTGCACTTGCTGGTGCGGGACATCGAGCGGGTCCGCCGGCAGGTGGACGCACTGCGCACCCTCACCGCCCAGTTGGGCAACGTCTACCGTCCGCGTCGCTCCGGCCCGTCCACGGGCTTCGTCGTCTACGGACGCGCCCCCGCCCCGACCGTCCGCCTCGCCCAAGAGCTGCGGGACAGTGTCGAGACCCTGGTCACGGCGGCCGTGGACTTCGACCGCTCGCTCGGCTTCTCGTGGGACGCCGTGGGCTCCGCGCTCGGAGTCACCAAGCAGGCGGTCCACCGCCGTTACGGCGCCCGCCGTGCCGCGACCCAGGCGGCCGCCGAGGCCGAGCGCGCGTCGGAGCCGTCCGGCACCCGCACGCTCAACGTGAGCGCGGGCATCCCCACGCTCCCCGCGGCACGATCGATGCCGACCCAGCCGACGGCGGGCAGCCCCACCCTCCGCGAAGAGGTGAGGCCGACGGCCTTCCCGGCCCCGCGCAACGGCTGAGCCGCCCTCCGCCTGCCTCCCGGCACCACCGGGAGGCAGCCGCGTGACTGCGCCCCACTCCGGCGTGCGGACGTGCAGGCTCCGGGGCGTGCAAGGGACGGCGCACCGGCTGCCGTCTCCGCGCGCCGCGGACGCCGAGGGGCTCGTGCCGCTCCTTCCGAATCGCCCCATGCCGCCGCCCGTGCCCGTATCGGGCCTTCACCCGATGGCCGGCGGGTCGATCCGGATCCGCACCGTCTCGCTTCCTCCACTCCCTCCACGTGCCGTCCTGGCCGCCAGCGCGGTCTTCAACGCCATGGCCAGTGCGGCCCCGCTCCCGGGCCGCACCCGGATGAGCGCCCGCTCCCACCGCTCCCCCGGTGGCGGTCCCCCGGCCCGCCGCGGCCGTCCGGCCTCGGTCACCGGCAGCGGCACGGGCCCCAGGATCTCGGCGTCCGGCGGGAGTTGGGCCCCGTCGAGCAACCCGGTCACGGCCTCGGCCGGCCCCGACACGGCCGCCATCCGCGACACCGGCGGAAACCCCAGCTCGGCCCGCTCGGCGAGCTCCCGCACGGCATGCCCGACGGGATCCCATCGGACGAGAGCCTGCACGGGCCGCAGCGTCGGTTCCGCGACGACCACGACGGTCCCGCCGGCTGACTGCGGCCGTACGAGAGCACCCGCGCCGATCCACCGCCGCAGCGCGTCCTCGCCCGCATGCAGATCGGGCCGCCCGAGCATGGCCCATCCGTCGAGGAGCAGCGCCGCCGCGTACCCGCCCTCGGCGACCGGCTCGGCGCCGGGGGTGCTGACGACCAGCGCGGGTGTCCCCGGCACCGTGTCCAGCACCTGCTCGCGCCCCGAGGTCCGCACCGGAACGGACGGAAACGCACGCCCCAGTTCCTCGGCGGTCCGCCGGGCCCCCACTATGCTGGCCCGCAGCCGGAATCCGCCGCACTCCGGGCAGTGCCAGGCGGTCTCCTCCCGCCCGCACCACCCGCACCGCAACTCCCCCGCGTCCTGCGCGGCCAGCGGTCCGGCGCAGTGCCGGCACCGGGCGGGCGCGCGGCACTGCGCACAGGCCATCCGGGGCACGTAGCCCCGCCGCGGCACCTGCACCAGCACGGGTCCCTGCCGCAGCCCGTCCCGTACGACGTCCCAGGCGAGCGTCGGCAGACGCGCCGCCCTGGCGGCCTCGTCCCGCGCGAGGTCCCCGTCCCCCACCGTCCGTACGAGCGGCGCGGCGGCCCGTACCTGCTCGCGGTCGGCGACGAGCGGTGCTGCCCACCCGCTCTCGACGAGTTGGGCAGCCTCCACGGTGCAGCTCCAACTCCCCAGCAAAAAAGCGCACTTGTCGCGCGTAGCGCGAAGCTCCAGCACCTCGCGGACATGGGGGAAGGGAGCGTTGTCATCGCTGTGACTGGCATCTCCGTCGTCCCATACGACGACAAGCCCGAGATTCCGCACCGGCGCGAACATGGCGGCCCGCGTCCCGACGACGGCCCGCACGGCCCCGCGCCGTACGGCGAGCCACTCCCGGTAGCGCCGCTCCTGCCCGGCGTCGGCGGTCAGGACTGCATGCTGCCCTTCTCCCATCAGCGCTCTGAGCGCCGCATCGACGCGAGCGGCCGGCCTCCCGGCGGGCACGACGACCAACGCGCCCCGGCCGGAGGCGAGCGTGGCCTGCACGGCCCGGGCGATCTCCTGAGCCCACTCGGGCCCGGCCAGGGCGGTCCACACGGCCCGGGGCGCACCGCCGGAGGCCAGCGACTGCAGGAACTCCGTCCCCCGCCCGTACCGCCGCCATGACCCCGGATCGGGCGCCGGAGGCGGCGGGGGCGGCGCACCCGTCTCGGCGGCCTCGGCGCGTGCGTGCCTCGGCGGGACGGCGAGCTGAAGGACGTCGGCGAGGCTGCCCGCGTACCGGTCGGCGACGGCCCGGGCGAGCCCGAGCAGATCGGGCGAGAGGACGGGCTCGGGCGACACCACCTGCGCCAGTGCCGCAAGGGGCCCGGTGTAGTCCGACTCGGCCACCCGCTCGACGAGGAATCCGTCGATGAGCCCGCCGCCCTCACGGCGCCCTTCGCGCACATTGCGTCCGCCGGCCCCGAACCGCACCCGGACCCTGACTCCGGGCCGGGCCACCGCGTCGAGCTCCTCCGGCACGGCATAGTCGAAGTACCGGTCCAGATGCAGCGCGCCCCTGTCCACCACGACGCGCGCGACGGGCAGCTCCTTGGCCAGGGCGGCCCCACGCCATGTCCGCGGCTTGGCCCTGGGCGCCTTGGCCTTCCGCACCGCCTCACGCATCAGCGCAAGCTGCTCGGGCGGCGCGGCCTCTTCCCCGCCCGCCCGGTGCTGCCCGTTCCCGCTGCTCACGCTTGCATTCTTACCAAATGCCACTGACACCGATGCCGCCCGAGATCACCTCGGCTGCGGATCGCCCACACCACGAGTCCGCCGTGCCGGCCGTTTCCGGCGTGCCGAGGCCCGGCAACCCAGAAGGGCGCCGGGCCTCGGCACGAGTAGGGGAGGGCTTACAGCCCCGCCGCCTTCCGCAGGGCGTCCACCCGGTCCGTGCGCTCCCAGGTGAAGTCGGGCAGTTCGCGGCCGAAGTGGCCGTACGCCGCCGTCTGGGCGTAGATCGGGCGGAGCAGGTCGAGGTCGCGGATGATCGCGGCCGGGCGAAGGTCGAAGACCTGGTTGATCGCGTGCTCGATCCTCTCGGCGTCGACCTTGGCCGTCCCGAAGGTCTCCACGAACAGACCCACAGGCTCGGCCTTGCCGATCGCGTACGCCACCTGTACCTCGCAGCGGGAGGCCAGACCCGCCGCGACCACGTTCTTGGCCACCCAGCGCATCGCGTACGCCGCCGAACGGTCCACCTTCGACGGGTCCTTGCCCGAGAACGCGCCACCACCGTGGCGGGCCATACCGCCGTACGTGTCGATGATGATCTTCCGGCCGGTCAGGCCCGCATCGCCCATCGGGCCGCCGACCTCGAACCGGCCGGTGGGGTTGACCAGCAGACGGTAGCCGTCCGTCTCCAGCTTGATCCCGTCGTCCAGCAGCGCCTTCAGCTCCGGCTCCACCACGAACTCGCGGATGTCGGGCGACAACAGCGAGTCCAGGTCGATGTCGCTCGCGTGCTGCGAGGAGATGACCACCGTGTCCAGACGGACCGCCTTGTCACCCTCGTACTCGATGGTGACCTGCGTCTTGCCGTCCGGACGCAGGTACGGGATCGTGCCGTTCTTGCGGACGTCGGACAGCCGCTTGGACAGACGGTGCGCCAGGAAGATCGGCAGCGGCATCAGCGTCGGCGTCTCGTCCGACGCGTAGCCGAACATCAGGCCCTGGTCGCCGGCACCCTGGCGGTCCAGCTCGTCGTCGTCACCCTCGACGCGGGACTCGTACGCCGCGTCCACACCCTGTGCGATGTCCGGGGACTGCGCGCCGATCGACACCGAGACGCCACAGGACGCGCCGTCGAAGCCCTTCTTCGAGGAGTCGTAGCCGATCTCGAGGATCTTGTTGCGGACCAACGTCGCGATGTCCGCGTAGGTCTTGGTGGTGACCTCGCCGGCCACGTGCACCAGACCGGTGGTGATCAGCGTCTCCACGGCGACCCGGGACGTCGGGTCCTCACGCAGAAGCGCATCGAGAATCGTGTCGCTGATCTGGTCAGCGATCTTGTCGGGGTGACCCTCGGTCACGGACTCCGAGGTGAACAGACGACGGGACACAACGCTCCCTGGGGTTGCAGCGGCTGCTGGCTGATCATTGGTGGACGGGACGGAGGCTGCGCCCGGCGTCGTCCGGGAACAGTTTATCGGTCGCGCTCGGCCACCGGCCCACGTGTCTCGCCTCTCGGGAGCGCTGTGACCTGCGGCACGGGCATTCTGCCCAATGCCGCACGCTCTTTTCCAGGGTCGCCACGCGTGAATGTCGGTCTTCGAAAGCGTCGCAAAGTCCGGGAAACACTCAGGCCAGACGGGGGGCCACAAGGTCCCACACGGTCTCGGCCAGCGCTTCCTTGGGGCCGTACGGCACAGGGGTCTCACTGCCGTCGGCGCCCAGCACGACGGCCTCGTTCTCCTCGGAACCGAAGGTCTTGCGCTCCCCCACCTCGTTCACCACGAGCAGGTCGCAGCCCTTGCGCTCCAGCTTCGTACGGCCGTTCGCCAGCACATCGTCCGTCTCCGCGGCGAAGCCGACGATCACCTGGTCCGGACGGGCGCGGTCGGCCGAGATCTCCGCGAGAATGTCCGGATTCCTGACCAGGACGATGGGCTCCGGTTCCTGGCCGTCCTTCTTCTTGATCTTTCCCGACGCGTACGTGGCCGGACGGAAGTCCGCCACCGCCGCCGCCATCACCACGGCATCCGCGTCCGCGGCCGCCTTCAGCACCGCCTCACGCAGCTGCACCGCGGTGCCCACCTGTAGGACGTCCACTCCCGCGGGGTCGGGCAGGCCCGTGTTCGCGGCGATCAGGGTGACGCGGGCGCCCCGCGCCGCGGCCGTGCGCGCCAGCGCGTAGCCCTGCTTGCCGGAGGAGCGGTTGCCGAGGAAGCGAACGGGGTCGAGGGGCTCACGGGTGCCGCCCGCGCTGACCACGACGTGGCGGCCCGCGAGATCGGGCTCGGTCGCGCCCCTGGCCAGCACCCGTCGGCAGACCTCGAAGATCTCGGCGGGGTCGGGCAGCCGGCCCTTGCCCGTGTCGACGCCGGTCAGCCGGCCCACGGCGGGCTCGATCACCACGGCACCGCGACGCCGCAGCGTCGCCACGTTCTCCTGAGTGGCCGGGTGCTCCCACATTTCCGTATGCATCGCCGGGGCGAAGACGACCGGACAGCGGGCGGTCAGGAGCGTGTTGGTCAGGAGGTCGTCGGCGAGGCCGTGAGCCGCCTTGGCGAGCATGTCTGCCGTCGCCGGGGCCACGACCACGAGGTCGGCGTGCTGGCCGATACGGACGTGCGGGACCTCCTGGACGTCGTCCCAGACCTCCGTGGAGACGGGGTTGCCGGAGAGGGCGGACCAGGTGGCGGCACCGACGAAGTGCAGCGCGGAGGCGGTCGGCACGACGCGTACGTCATGTCCGGACTCGGTCAGTCTGCGCAGCAGCTCGCACGCCTTGTACGCGGCGATCCCGCCACTGACCCCCAGAACGACCTTCGGCTTGTCCACCGTCTCTCCCCGACTCGGAAACATACATCCTCATGACACACCACAGGCCCGGCAGTAGCTCCCCCAGCTACCGCTGTGAGGTGCCCCCTGCCGGGCCTGTGGTGGAAAAACTACTGCGATGCGCAGATGTGACTCACTGCGCGTGCTTACTGCGCCGGGCCCTCGACGGCCTCGGAGGTCAGCAGACCCGCGTTGATCTCGCGCAGGGCGATCGAGAGCGGCTTCTCGTGGACGTGGGTGTCGACGAGCGGACCGACGTACTCGAGGAGGCCCTCGCCGAGCTGCGAGTAGTACGCGTTGATCTGGCGGGCTCGCTTGGCCGCGTAGATCACGAGGCTGTACTTCGAGTCGGTGGCCTCGAGGAGCTCGTCGATCGGCGGGTTGATGATGCCCTCGGGCGCGGTGATGGAAGAGGACACGCTCTGCCTTCCGAAAGATGGGAAAGATCAGACCTGATCAAACAACCCTGATCACACAACGTTCATCAAGGCTAGCAGCTCGCGCGCCACGTCCTCGACCGAGGTGTTGACCAGGGTCACATCGAACTCGGGCTCGGCCGCCAGCTCGATCCTGGCCGCCTCCAGGCGGCGCTCGATCACCTCCGGCGGCTCGGTGCCCCGTCCGGTGAGCCTGCGCACGAGCTCCTCCCAGGAGGGAGGAGCCAGGAACACGAGCTGGGCCTCGGGCATGGAGTCACGGACCTGCCGGGCGCCCTGGAGGTCGATCTCCAGCAGCACCGGTACGCCGGCCTCCAGGTGCTCCAGTACGGCGGCCCGGGGCGTGCCGTAGCGGTTGCCGGCGAACTCGGCCCACTCCAGCAGCTCGCCGTTGGCGATCAGCTTGTCCATCTCGTCGTCGGTGACGAAGAAGTAGTGGACTCCATGCCGCTCACCGGGGCGGGGGTTGCGGGTCGTCGCCGACACCGAGAGCCAGACCTCGGGGTGTTCCTTGCGCATATGGGCGACGACCGTGCTCTTGCCGACCCCGGAAGGGCCGGAGAGCACGGTCAGTCGCGGACGTTCACTCATGCAGCGATTATTCCAGCAATCCCGGGGTGCCCCGGACTCAGCTGGCGGCCCCGCCGAACTCGCGCTCCAGGGAGGCGATCTGGTTGGAACCGAGGCCGCGCACGCGGCGGCTCTCGGAGATCCCGAGTCGCTCCATGATCTGCTTGGCGCGGACCTTGCCCACGCCCGGCAGGGACTCGAGGAGGGCGGAGACCTTCATCTTGCCGATGACGTCGTTTTCCTGGCCCTGCTTGATGACCTCGTGCAGGGAGGCGCCGGAGTGCTTGAGTCGATTCTTGACCTCGGCCCGCTCCCGGCGAGCCGCGGCGGCCTTTTCGAGCGCGGCTGCGCGCTGTTCAGGGGTAAGGGGCGGAAGAGCCACGCCTACGTCACCTCGGATGTCAAACTGTCGGATACGGACCGGTGAGGAACCTAGTCGCCCCACACCTGGGGAGCCACGAGCAACACGCTTGCCCGTTCACTCTCGTCGGAGACTAGCGGGCAAGTGCGCCGGAGTCAGCGAGAACAGCGGAAAAGTCCTGGTCAGCCTCTGTCGAGCCGGGCTTTTCGGACATATTGCCCCGGATTTGAGGATGTATTCAAACTCAAGCCGTCCCGGAGACACTCATCGGAGGAACTCCCACGAAGCCCGCGGAGGGCCTAGACGGCTGCCACGGCCGTCCGGATCTCCTCCGCGAAGCGTTCCGCGGCTTCACGCAGCGCGACGACGTCGGGACCGTGGCGCAGTACACCCCGGCTCACATTCGGCACGACATTGCGCAGCACCGCCCCGAAGACCGCTGGAAGATCGGCCGGAGTGGCTCCCTGGGCGCCGATGCCGGGCGCGAGGAGCGGGCCGTTGATCTCCAGGTCGTACGACGACAGGTCGCCGAGCGTGGCGCCCACGACAGCGCCGAAGGAACCCAGGGGCTCCTCCCCCGCGTTCTCGGCCGCGAGGTGCGCGAGCATCGTCGCCGCCACGTTCCGGCCGTCGGGCCGCACGGCGTGCTGCACCTCGCCGCCCTCCGGGTTGGAGGTCAGCGCGAGCACGAAGAGCCCGGCACCGCTCTCCCGCGCCAGTTCCACGGCCGGCTTGAGCGACCCGTAGCCGAGGTACGGCGAGACCGTGAGCGCGTCGGAGAACAGCGGGGCGTCCTTCCTCAGGAAGGACTCGGCGTACGCGGCCATGGTCGAGCCGATGTCGCCGCGCTTGGCGTCCATGACCACCAGCGCCCCGGCCGCCCGCGCTTCCTCCACCGCCTTCTCCAGGACGGCGACGCCACGCGAACCGAAGCGCTCGAAGAAGGCGCTCTGCGGCTTCAGGACGGCGACCCGCTCGGCCATCGCCTCTACGACCGTGCGGCTGAACCGCTCCAGGCCCGCGATGTCGTCGTCCAGGCCCCATGCGGCGAGCAGCGAGGCGTGCGGGTCGATGCCGACGCACAGCGGGCCGCGCTCGTCCATGGCCCGGCGAAGACGGGCGCCAAAGGGTTCCAGAGTCATGCGAGCTTCCTCACGTCGGCGCCGACCGCGTCGGCGAGGGTGGCGTACGGGCTCGTCCGCAGGCGCGCCGCGAGCCCCTTGTGGATGGCGCGGCCCCAGAGGGGCCCCTCGTAGATGAACGCGCTGTAGCCCTGCACCAGCGTGGCACCGGCCAGGATGCGCTGCCAGGCGTCCTCGGCGTTCCCGATGCCGCCGACGCCCACCAGGGTGATGCGATCGCCCACGCGCGCGTAGAGGCGGCGCAGCACCTCCAGGGAGCGTGTTTTCAGCGGCGCGCCCGACAGTCCGCCGGTCTCCTTCACCAGCAAGGGTTCGGACTTCAGACCGAGTCCCTCGCGCGCGATGGTGGTGTTGGTGGCGATGATCCCGTCCAAGCCGAGCTCCACGGCGAGATCCGCGACCGCGTCGATGTCCTCGTCGGCGAGGTCGGGGGCGATCTTCACCAGGAGCGGCACGCGGCGGTGGGCCACCGCACGGTCGGCGGCCTCGCGGACGGCGGTCAGCAGCGGGCGCAGTGCCTCGGTCGCCTGCAGATCGCGCAGGCCGGGGGTGTTCGGGGACGAGACGTTGACCACCAGGTAGTCGGCGTAGGGGGCGAGCCGCTCGGCCGACTTCACGTAGTCCCCGACGGCCTCGGCCTCCGGGACGACCTTGGTCTTGCCGATGTTCACACCCACGACGGTCCTGAAGACGGGGGTGCGCGAGGCCAGGCGCGCGGCGACGGCCAGCGAGCCCTCGTTGTTGAAGCCCATCCGGTTGATCAGCGCCCGGTCGGGGACGAGGCGGAACAGCCGCTTCTTGGGGTTGCCCGGCTGCGGTTCCCCGGTCACCGTGCCGATCTCGACGTGGTCGAAGCCCAGCATCGACATCCCGTCGATCGCGACGGCGTTCTTGTCGAAGCCTGCCGCGAGTCCGAAGGGCCCGTGCATCCGCAGCCCGAACGCCTCCGTGCGCAGTTCCTTGTGGCGGGGCGCGAGGGCCGCCGCGACGAAGGTGCGCAGCACGGGGATGCGGACGGCGAGGCGGATCCAGCGGAAGGCCAGGTGATGGGCCGCTTCGGGGTCCATCCGCTTGAAAACCAGACGGAAGAAAAGCTTGTACATGGAGGTGTCCTCACGAAGAGGGGGACACCGTTTCCGATGTCCCCCTCAGGGCTGCTAGTCGCGGGCCGCGGTCAGGTGTTCCGCGTGTTCCTGAAGTGAACGGACGCCCACATCGCCGTGGTTGAGCGCGTCGATGCCCTGGACCGCCGCGGCGAGCGCCTGGACCGTCGTCAGGCACGGCACGGAGCGCGCCACCGCGGCCGTACGGATGTCGTAGCCGTCGAGGCGGCCACCGGTGCCGTACGGGGTGTTGACGATCAGGTCGACCTCGCCGTCGTGGATGAGCTGGACGATGGTCTTCTCGCCGTTCGGGCCCGTGCCCTCCGACTGCTTGCGCACGATGGTGGCGTTGATGCCGTTGCGCTTGAGCACCTCGGCCGTGCCGGACGTGGCGAGCAGTTCGAAGCCGTGGGCGACCAGCTCACGCGCCGGGAAGATCATCGAGCGCTTGTCGCGGTTGGCGACCGAGATGAAGGCGCGGCCCTTGGTCGGCAGCGGACCGTACGCACCCGCCTGCGACTTGGCGTACGCCGTGCCGAAGACGGAGTCGATGCCCATGACCTCGCCGGTGGAGCGCATCTCCGGACCGAGGACCGTGTCGACGCCACGTCCGTGGATGTCGCGGAACCTCGACCACGGCATCACGGCTTCCTTCACGGAGATCGGCGCGTCGAGCGGCAGCTCGCCGCCGTCGCCGTTCGCCGGAAGCAGGCCCTCCGCCCGCAGCTCGGCGATGGTCGCGCCCAGCGAGATACGCGCGGCGGCCTTCGCCAGCGGCACCGCGGTCGCCTTCGAGGTGAAGGGGACGGTACGGGAAGCGCGCGGGTTGGCCTCCAGGACATACAGGATGTCGCCCGCCATCGCGAACTGGATGTTGATCAGTCCGCGCACCCCGACGCCGCGGGCGATGGCCTCCGTCGAGGCCCGCAGCCGCTTGATGTCGAAGCCGCCCAGCGTGATCGGGGGCAGCGCGCACGCCGAGTCGCCGGAGTGGATACCGGCCTCCTCGATGTGCTCCATGACACCGCCGAGGTAGAGCTCCTCGCCGTCGTAGAGGGCGTCGACGTCGATCTCGATCGCGTCGTCGAGGAAGCGGTCGACCAGCACCGGCCGGGAGGGGCTGATCTCGGTCGACTCGGCGATGTACGACGACAGCCGGGCCTCGTCGTACACGATCTCCATGCCACGCCCGCCGAGGACGTACGACGGCCGGACGAGCACCGGGTAGCCGATCTCGTCCGCGATGGCCTTGGCCTCGGCGAAGGTGGTGGCGGTGCCGTGCTTGGGGGCCGGCAGACCGGCCTCGGCGAGCACACGTCCGAACGCGCCGCGGTCCTCGGCGGCGTGGATCGCCTCGGGAGAGGTGCCCACGATCGGCACGCCGTTGTCCTTCAGCGCCTGCGCCAGGCCCAGCGGGGTCTGACCGCCCAGCTGGACCACGACACCCGCGATCGGACCGGCCTGCTGCTCGGCGTGGACGATCTCCAGCACGTCTTCCAGCGTCAGCGGCTCGAAGTAGAGGCGGTCGGACGTGTCGTAGTCCGTGGAGACGGTCTCCGGGTTGCAGTTGACCATCACGGTCTCGTACCCGGCGTCGCTCAGCGCGAATGAGGCGTGGACACAGGAGTAGTCGAACTCGATGCCCTGGCCGATGCGGTTGGGACCGGAGCCCAGGATGATCACCGCAGGCTTCTCACGCCGAGCGACCTCGGTCTCCTCGTCGTAGGAGGAGTAGAAGTACGGCGTGTTCGCAGCGAACTCGGCGGCGCAGGTGTCGACCGTCTTGTAGACCGGGCGGATGCCCAGCGCGTGCCGGACCTCGCGCACGACGTCCTCGCGCAGGCCACGGATCTCGGCGATCTGCTGATCGGAGAAGCCGTGCCGCTTCGCCTCGGCGAGCAGGTCGGGCGTCAGCTCGTCGGCGGCGGCCAGTTCGTCCGCGATCTCCTTGATGAGGAACAGCTGGTCCACGAACCAAGGGTCGATCTTCGTGGCCTCGAAGACCTCCTCGGGCGTGGCGCCCGCGCGGACGGCCTGCATGACGGTGTTGATCCGGCCGTCGGTGGGCCGCACGGCCTCGCGCAGCAGCTCGTCCTTGGCGCCGGGCTCACCGACGAAGGTGAACTGGCTGCCCTTCTTCTCCAGCGAGCGCAGCGCCTTCTGGAACGCCTCGGTGAAGTTGCGGCCGATCGCCATGGCCTCGCCGACCGACTTCATGGTGGTCGTCAGCGTGGAGTCGGCCTGCGGGAACTTCTCGAAGGCGAACCGCGGGGCCTTCACGACCACGTAGTCGAGGGTGGGCTCGAACGAGGCCGGGGTCTCCTGCGTGATGTCGTTCGGGATCTCGTCGAGCGTGTAGCCGACGGCCAGCTTGGCCGCGATCTTGGCGATCGGGAAACCGGTCGCCTTGGAGGCCAGGGCCGAGGAACGCGACACGCGCGGGTTCATCTCGATGACGATCACACGACCGTCTTCGGGGTTCACCGCGAACTGGATGTTGCAGCCGCCGGTGTCGACGCCGACCTCGCGGATGACGGCGATGCCGATGTCGCGCAGGATCTGGTACTCGCGGTCGGTCAGCGTCATCGCCGGGGCGACGGTGATCGAGTCACCGGTGTGCACGCCCATCGGGTCGAAGTTCTCGATGGAGCAGACGACCACGACGTTGTCGTGCTTGTCGCGCATCAGCTCCAGCTCGTACTCCTTCCAGCCGAGGATCGACTCCTCCAGGAGCACCTCGGTGGTGGGCGAGAGCGTCAGGCCCTGGCCGGCGATGCGGCGCAGTTCGTCCTCGTCGTGCGCGAAGCCGGAGCCGGCGCCGCCCATGGTGAAGGAGGGGCGGACGACGACCGGGTAGCCGCCCAGCCGCTCGACGCCGGCGAGCACCTCGTCCATGGAGTGGCAGATCACGGACCGGGCGGACTCGCCGTGCCCGATCTTCTTGCGGACCTCCTCCACGACCTCCTTGAACTGGTCGCGGTCCTCGCCCTTGTGGATCGCCTCGACGTTGGCGCCGATCAGTTCGACGCCGTACTTCTCCAGGGCGCCGTTCTCGTGCAGCTTGATGGCCGTGTTGAGGGCCGTCTGGCCGCCCAGGGTGGGAAGCAGCGCGTCCGGGCGCTCCTTGGCGATGATCTTCTCGACGAACTCCGGTGTGATCGGCTCGACGTACGTAGCGTCGGCGATCTCCGGGTCGGTCATGATCGTCGCCGGGTTGGAGTTGACCAGGACGACCCTGAGGCCCTCGGCCTTCAGGACCCGGCACGCCTGGGTGCCGGAGTAGTCGAACTCGGCGGCCTGACCGATGACGATCGGGCCGGAGCCGATGACCAGGACGGACTGGATATCGGTGCGCTTAGGCACGCTGGCCCTCCATCAGGGATACGAAGCGGTCGAACAGGTAGGCGGCGTCGTGCGGACCCGCGGCCGCTTCGGGGTGGTACTGGACGCTGAAGGCCGGCCGGTCGAGTAGCCGGAGGCCCTCCACCACGTTGTCGTTGAGGCAGACGTGGGAGACCTCGGCACGGCCATAGAGGGTGTCGGACACCTTGTCGAGCGGGGCGTCGACGGCGAAGCCGTGGTTGTGCGCGGTGACCTCGACCTTGCCGGTCGTACGGTCCTGCACCGGCTGGTTGATACCGCGGTGGCCGTACTTCAGCTTGTAGGTGCCGAAGCCGAGCGCGCGGCCCAGGATCTGGTTGCCGAAGCAGATGCCGAACAGGGGCGTCCTGCGCTCCAGTACGCCCTGCATGACGGAGACGGCGTGATCGGCGGTGGCCGGGTCACCGGGGCCGTTGGAGAAGAACACGCCGTCCGGGTCCACGGCGTACACGTCCTCCACGGTCGCCGTCGCGGGCAGCACGTGCACCTCGATGCCGCGCTCGGCCATGCGGTGCGGGGTCATGCCCTTGATGCCGAGGTCGACCGCGGCGACGGTGAACTTCTTCTCGCCGATCGCGGGGACGACATACCGCTCCGTGGTGGCGACCTCGGCGGAGAGGTTCGCGCCCTGCATCTCGGGGGCCTGGCGCACCTCGGCGAGCATGGTGCCCTCGTCGGGCAGCGCGTTGCCGGAGAAGATGCCGACGCGCATGGCGCCGCGCTCGCGCAGGTGGCGGGTCAGCGCCCGGGTGTCGATGCCGCTGATGCCCACGACACCCTGGTGGCGCAGCTCCTCGTCCAGCGAACGTCTGGCCCGCCAGTTGGAGGGGACGCGCGCGGGGTCGCGTACGACGTAACCCGCGACCCAGATCCGCTTCGACTCGGGGTCCTCGTCGTTGACGCCGGTGTTGCCGACGTGGGGGGCGGTCATCACGACGACCTGACGGTGGTACGACGGGTCGGTGAGGGTCTCCTGGTAGCCGGTCATGCCGGTGGAGAACACGGCCTCGCCGAAGGTCACCCCCACGGCCCCGTAGGCGCGGCCGCGGAAGAACCGGCCGTCCTCCAGGACGAGTACGGCGGGAGCCGCCTTGTGCCTCGGAGAGGCGGTTCCCTGGATGGAGGTCGTCATCGTGCGCCTTCCGTCTTGTTGATCATCTGATTCAGGGTGTCGACCCACGCGTTGTGTTCGGCCGCGCGGTCGGAGCGGAACCCGGAGTCGATCAGCCTGTCGCCGTGCTGCCAGGTCACGATCAGCAGACCGCCCTCAGTGAGGACCTTGCCCGCGATGCCCTTGTCGAGTCGGGCCTCGCGCAGCTGTGCGGCCGGGACGAAGAAGTCCGTCGCACCGGGACGTACGACGTCCAGGCCCGCGTCCGTCAGCGTGAGCTCGACCCGGCTGCGGGTGCCGAGGCCGTGGGCCACGATGCGGTCCAGCCACTGCCCGGCGGTGGTGGAGCCGTGGTAGCGGCCGCTCATCGTCAGTTTCGCCTCGCCGGGCTCGCTCGGCGACGTGGGCAGCTCCGGCAGGTCGCTCTGGAGGGTGCCGCGCCACTTCCAGCCCTCGCGCATCAGCCAGTAGACGAGTGCGACGAAGAGGGCGAGCCCCACGAGCCAGCCGATACGGGCGGCCCAGTCGGTCACTTCCGCCGATCTCTTCTCGGCCGCGAGCAGGATCACAGGTGTCACGCGAGCTTCCCGTCGATGAGCGTGGCCTTGCCCCGGAGCCACGTGTGTGTGACACGGCCCGGCAGCTCACGGCCTTCGTACGGAGTGTTGCGGCTGCGCGAGGCGAAGCCCGCGGGGTCCACGAGCCCACGGTATGCCGTGTCGACGAGCGTGAGGTTGGCGGGCTCGCCTGCCGAGACGGGGCGCCCGTGGCCCATGGCCCGGCCGATCCTCGCGGGCTCGAAGGACATCCGGTCGGCGACGCCCGCCCAGTCGAGCAGACCGGTCTCGACCATCGTCTCCTGGATCACGGACAGCGCGGTCTCCAGGCCCACCATGCCCATGGCGGCCGCGGCCCACTCGCAGTCCTTGTCCTCGTGCGGGTGCGGGGCGTGGTCGGTGGCGACGATGTCGATCGTGCCGTCGGCGAGCGCCTCGCGCAGCGCCGTCACGTCGCGCTCGGTGCGCAGCGGCGGGTTGACCTTGTAGACCGGGTTGTAGCTGCGCACCAGCTCGTCGGTGAGGAGGAGGTGGTGCGGGGTGACCTCGGCGGTCACGTCGATGCCGCGGGACTTCGCCCAGCGCACGATCTCCACGGACCCGGCGGTCGACAGGTGGCAGATGTGGACGCGGGAGCCGACGTGCTCGGCGAGCAGGACGTCCCGAGCGATGATCGACTCCTCGGCGACCGCCGGCCAGCCGCCGAGACCCAGCTCAGCGGAGACGACGCCCTCGTTCATCTGGGCGCCCTCGGTCAGCCGCGGCTCCTGCGCGTGCTGGGCGACCACGCCTCCGAAGGCCTTCACGTACTCCAGCGCCCGGCGCATGATGACCGCGTCGTCGACGCACTTGCCGTCGTCGGAGAAGACGGTGACGCCGGCCGCCGACTCGTGCATGGCGCCCAGCTCGGCGAGCTTCCTGCCCTCCAGGCCGACGGTGACGGCGCCGATGGGCTGCACGTCGCAGTAGCCGTGCTCCCGGCCGAGCCGCCAGACCTGCTCGACGACACCGGCGGTGTCGGCGACCGGAAAGGTGTTGGCCATGGCGAACACGGCCGTG
The DNA here is from genome assembly GCF_055561075.1 of Streptomyces sp. NPDC022910. Lineage (NCBI taxonomy): Bacteria > Bacillati > Actinomycetota > Actinomycetes > Kitasatosporales > Streptomycetaceae > Streptomyces > Streptomyces sp. NPDC022910. Next base: position 152,252 of record NZ_JBVHHL010000006.1, on the reverse strand, counting down.
TAGCCGCCCGTCGCGGCCGCCCGCGTACCGGTCAGGACGGTCTCGGAGTCCTCGCGGCCGGGCTCGCGCAGATGGGTGTGCAGGTCGACGAGGCCCGGGAGCAGCACCTTGCCGTCCGCGTCCACGACCTCGGCGCCGTCGGCCCCGAGGCCCGCACCCACGTCGGCGATCGTCTCGCCGTCGATCAGCACGTCCTGCGGCTCGCCGCCGAGCACCTTGGCACCACGGATCAGGATCTTGCTCATCTGGTCTTACTTCTCCTCGGTGGTACGGGTGTGAGCGGCGGCGGGCGCCTTCTTTGAATCGGACAAAGCCTTCGAATCGAACACCGCGCCCCCCAGAAGCAGGTACAGGACCGCCATGCGGATGGAGACACCGTTGGCCACCTGCTCGACGGCCGTGCAGCGGTCGGAGTCGGCGACCTCGGCGGTGATCTCCATGCCGCGGACCATCGGACCGGGGTGCATCACTATGGCGTCCTCGGGCATCTTCGCCATGCGGTCGGCGTCGAGGCCGTAGCGCCGGGAGTACTCGCGCTCGGTCGGGAAGAAGGCGGCGTTCATGCGCTCGCGCTGGACGCGCAGCATCATCACCGCGTCGGATTTGGGCAGGGCGCTGTCGAGGTCGTACGAGATCTCGCAGGGCCAGGACCCGACGCCGACCGGCAGTAGCGTGGGCGGGGCGACGAGCGTGACCTCGGCGCCGAGGGTGTGCAGCAGGTCGACGTTGGAGCGGGCGACCCTGCTGTGCAGCACGTCGCCGACGATCGTGATGTGCTTGCCCGCCAGGTCGCGGCCGAGCCCCTCGTCCCGTCCGACCAGGCGGCGGCGCATGGTGAAGGCGTCCAGCAGCGCCTGGGTGGGGTGCTGGTGGGTGCCGTCGCCTGCGTTGATCACGGCGGCGTCGATCCAGCCGGAGTTGGCGAGCCGGTAGGGGGCTCCGGAAGCGCCGTGCCGGATGACGACGGCGTCGACGCCCATGGCCTCCAGAGTCTGGGCGGTGTCCTTGAGGGACTCGCCCTTGGACACGCTGGATCCCTTGGCGGTGAAGTTGATGACGTCCGCGGAAAGGCGCTTCTCGGCGGCCTCGAAGGAGATCCGGGTGCGGGTCGAGTCCTCGAAGAAGAGGTTGACGACGGTGCGGCCGCGCAGGGTCGGCAGCTTCTTGATCGGCCGGTCCGCGACCCGGGCCATCTCCTCGGCGGTGTCGAGGATCAGGACGGCGTCGTCGCGGGTGAGGTCGGCGGCCGAGATGAGATGGCGCTGCATCTTTCAGGCTCCGTAAGGCAGTTCATTCGGGAGGTTTCGGGCACAAGGGCGCGTGCCGAGGCGCATTCGCGGGGTGTACGCCGCTGACGTACACCGGAGTGCTACTGCTGTGCGCCCGGGGCGGTCTGCTTCACACCGAGCAGCACGGTGTCGCGACCGTCCTCCTCGGCGAGCTGGACCTTGACCGTCTCCCGCAGCGACGTGGGGAGGTTCTTGCCGACGTAGTCGGCGCGGATCGGGAGTTCGCGGTGGCCGCGGTCGACCAGGACCGCGAGCTGGACCGCGCGCGGACGCCCGATGTCGTTCAGGGCGTCGAGGGCGGCGCGGATGGTGCGGCCGGAGAAGAGCACGTCGTCGACGAGGACGACGAGGCGGCCGTCGATGCCGTCACCGGGGATCTCGGTGCGGGCCAGCGCACGCGGCGGTTGCATACGCAGGTCGTCGCGGTACATGGTGATGTCGAGGGAGCCGACCGGGACCTTGCGGCCGGTGATCTGCTCGAGCTTGTCGGCCAGCCGCCGGGCGAGGAAGACGCCTCGGGTCGGAATGCCGAGGAGCACCACGTCGTCGGCGCCCTTGGCGCGCTCGACGACCTCATGGGCGATGCGGGTCAACACCCGCGCGATGTCGGGGCCTTCGAGGACGGCCCGCGCATCGGAATGCTGCGTGTCCATACGAAACGGACCTCCTTCTCCGCCTCACGGGACGGACCTTAAAGGACGTCGGAATTGCGCCATACACGTTACCAGCCCGCTGACGGCGGCCGGTCACCCCCTGGCGTCACGCGTAACTCGTCCGGCGGCATCGCACGCCGTCTACCACGGAAGGGTCGGTCCGGACCATTCGGCTTGACGGGGCAGAGTCACGCTGCGTAACCTCACAGTGAGTCACCAGCCGCGCGGCCCAGCCGCACGTCGACACCGTGTCCGGGGAGCTATATGTCCAGCGAATACGCCAAACAGCTCGGGGCCAAGCTCCGGGCGATCCGCACCCAGCAGGGCCTTTCCCTCCACGGTGTGGAAGAGAAGTCCCAGGGACGCTGGAAGGCGGTCGTGGTCGGTTCGTACGAGCGCGGCGACCGCGCCGTCACCGTGCAGCGCCTCGCCGAGCTGGCGGATTTCTACGGGGTCCCGGTGCAGGAGCTGCTGCCCGGCAGCACCCCCGGTGGAGCCGCCGAGCCTCCGCCGAAGCTGGTCCTCGACCTGGAGCGCCTGGCCAATGTGCCGGCCGAGAAGGCGGGCCCGCTCCAGCGGTATGCGGCGACGATCCAGTCGCAGCGAGGTGACTACAACGGCAAGGTGCTGTCCATCCGCCAGGACGACCTGCGCACGCTCGCGGTCATCTACGACCAGTCGCCCTCCGTCCTGACCGAGCAGCTGATCAGTTGGGGTGTCCTGGACGCGGACGCGCGCCGCGCGGTATCCCACGAGGAGAGCTGACCACTTCCAGCAGAAACGTGCCGCCGGGGGTGGCCGAAACCATGCGGTTCGGGCCACCCCCGGCGGCGTTGTACGAGCGGTCGGCGGTCCCGGGACGGACGCACGAACGCCGGAGGGGCCCGCAGCACGGATGCTGCGGGCCCCTCCGGCGTTCGTGCGTCTCCTCAGCCCTCCGTCGCGGCGCCTCAGCCCTCGTCGCGGCGCAGAGACGGCTTCAGGTCCTTCAGACGGCCGAGCAGACCGTTGACGAACGAAGGTGACTCGTCCGTGGAGAACTCCTTGGCGAGCTGCACCATCTCGTCGAGCACCACGGCGTCCGGGGTCTCGTCGACCCAGATCAGCTCGTAGGCACCGAGGCGCAGGATGTTGCGGTCGACGACCGGCATCCGGTCGAGCGTCCACCCGACCGCGTACTGCGCGATCAGCTCGTCGATGCGCTTCGTGTGCTGCGCGTAGCCCTCGACCAGCTGCATCGTGTACTCGCTCACCGGCGGCTGCCGGGTGTCGCTGCGCGAGTGCCGGATCCAGTCCGCGAGGACCGTGAGGACGTCGGCCCCGCGCTGGTCCCCCTCGAAGAGGATCTGGAAGGCGCGCTTACGGGCCGTGTTACGGGCAGCCACGGTTAGCTGTTCACCCGGCCGAGGTAGTCGCTGGTACGGGTGTCGACCTTGATCTTCTCACCGGTGGTGATGAACAGCGGGACCTGGATCTGGTGGCCGGTCTCCAGCGTGGCGGGCTTGGTGCCGCCGGTGGAGCGGTCGCCCTGGACGCCCGGCTCGGTCTCGGCGATGGTCAGCTCGACAGCGGCGGGCAGCTCGACGAAGAGCACCTCACCCTCGTGCTGCGCGACGACAGCCGTGAAGCCCTCGATGAGGAAATTCGCGGCGTCGCCGACGGCCTTCGGGTCGATGTGCAGCTGGTCGTACGTCTCCATGTCCATGAAGACGAAGTACTCGCCGTCCTTGTACGAGAACTGCATGTCGCGCTTGTCGACGGTGGCCGTCTCGACCTTGACACCGGCGTTGAAGGTCTTGTCGACGACCTTGCCGGAGAGCACGTTCTTGAGCTTGGTGCGCACGAAGGCCGGGCCCTTGCCGGGCTTGACGTGCTGGAACTCGACGACGGACCAGAGCTGGCCGCCTTCGAGCTTGAGCACCATGCCGTTCTTGAGGTCGTTCGTGGAAGCCACGGTTGCGGAATCTCCTGGACTGACGTACGACCCCGGGGCGCGCGCTACAGCGCGAGCAGCTCCTTGGTCGTGATGGTGAGTAGCTCGGGTCCGCCGTCCGCCTCGGGGCGCACGACGAGCGTGTCATCGATCCGGACACCGCCCCGGCCCGGGAGGTGGACCCCCGGTTCGACGGTGACCGGCACGCAAGCGTCCAGTTTACCCATGGCTGCGGGGGCCAACTGCGGGTCCTCGTCGATTTCGAGCCCCACACCGTGCCCCGTCAGCGGCGGAAGGCCCCCGCCGTACCCGGCGGAATCCAGCACCTGGCGTGCGGCGCGGTCCACCTCGCGGTAGGCGGCGCCGGGCACCAGGGCCTGCCGTCCGGCGCGCTGGGCTGCGAAGACGAGGTCGTACAGCTCGATCTGCCACTCTGCGGGCGAGGTGCCGATGACGAACGTGCGGCCGATCTCGCAACGATAGCCGCGGTAGGTGGCTCCGAGGCAGACGGAGAGGAAGTCGCCCTCCTCCACGCGCCGGTCGGTGGGGCGGTGACCGCGACGGCCGGAGTTGGGGCCGGTGGCGACCGAAGTGGCGAAGGCGGGCCCGTCGGCGCCGTGGTCGACGAGGCGGCGCTCCAGCTCGAGGGCGAGATGGCGCTCGGTGCGGCCCACGAGGATCGACTCGAGCAGTTCACTCAGGGCCTGGTCGACGATCTCCGCCCCGATCCGCAGGAGGGCGATCTCCTCCGCGTCCTTGACGACCCGCAGCTGTTCGACCGCGCCGCCGAGGTCACCGAGCCGGAGCCCGGGGGCGACCGAGCTGAGGGCGCGGTGCCGGGCGACGGTGAGGTGGTGCTCCTCCAGCGCCAGGGACTCGGCGCCCTGCGAGGCGGCCAGGTCGGCCGCGGCGACAGCCGTGTCGCCGGCGGGTACCGGCAGCGTGTGCACCCGCAGCGCCTCGTCGGGCCGCCCGTCGGCGAGCTGGTTGTCCGGCGGACCGGCGCACACCAGCACGTCCTGTTCGATGCCCAGCAGCAGTACGGCGCCCTCGGGCGCGGCGCCCGCGAGATAGCGGACGTTGGCAGGGCGGGAGATCAGCGCCGTCGCGCTGCCACCCGCGCTGCAGCGTTCCCTCAGCCGCTCCCGGCGGGCCACGTACACCTCTGACATGACCCGAGCCTACGAGCGTCGACGGGATGTCGCCGGTCCAGAGGTCCGGACGGGCGGCGGGGGCCCGCGACCACGCCTGAGCAGAGCGACGATCCGAGGCGCGGCGACAGCCGGCGGGTCCGACCGTCCAAGACCCGTCCGGGCCCGGCGGGCCCGGCGGGCCTACGATACGACCCGCGACCACACTCGGCAGAGGCGACCACCCATGACACGTCCGGATCCAGCGAGGCCGACGATCCATGGGCCGACCACACCCGGCGAAGGCCGACGGCCCGAGAGGCCACCACACCCCGCAAAGCTCTCACCACTGCGGCGGGCTCGCGATCGAGCGGGACAGTACCTCGTCCAGGACCCGAGCCGTGCCCGGCACGTCGAGCTGGGAGTTGTCGATGATCGGCAGCCCGGAGCCGTACCAGCCGGCCATGCGGCCGTGGATGCGGGCGACCTCCTCGTCGGTGAGACGGCGGTTGCCCGTGCGCTCCGCGTTGCGCTCCAGGACAATCTCCAGACCGGGTAGGAGGACGACCGGCAGCAGGCCGGGTCCCACGTGCCGCTTCCAGCCGCCGAGGCCGACGACCGGGCGGTCCGGGAAGACGGCGTCGTCGAGGATGCAGGAGATGCCGTTGGCCAGGAAGTTGCGGGCCGCGAAGCCGCAGGTACGGCGGGCGAGACGATACTGCGCCTCCGAGTGGTCGTTCCAGCCCGACTGGGGATCGGCGAAGCCCGAGCGCACCCATTCGCGTACGTCGTCGAGGCTGATGTGGGCCGTGGGGACGCGGCGGTGGTCGGCCCAGTACTTCGCGACGCTCGTCTTGCCCGCGCCCGCCGGGCCGATGAGCAGCACGGCGAGCGTGGCCGACGAGGGGTCGGGCGCGCCCGCGGCGGGCGGCGTGCTCGGCATGGCGACCGGGCCGCCGGGCGGTAGCTGCACATGGCCCGTGGTGTCCGGCGCCGGAGAAACGGGCGGCTGGGGCGGCGGGACATGGGTCTGCGGTGCGCCGGTGGGCATCGGTGGTCCCGCGAAGCCCGGCGCGGGCGTGGTCCCCGGTGCGGGGCCCTGCTGTCCCGGGTGGTGTGAGGCCGGTGACCAGTCGGTCGCCGGACCCTGCCCCGGCTGGTGGGGCGGCGGCAGCGGAGCTCCCACTGCGTGCTGCATCCGGTGCCACTCCGTCTCGTCTTCTTCTGGGCTCGGTTCGCCTCCGGGGCGCCGGACCCGGTGCCGCGCCCCTTCGGCTCACTCGCCGCTCGGGCGAGTGTCGCCGGCAGCAGGGCGTGGCACCCCGCTCCCTACCGAACGGTACCGTCCCCGGCCGCCGTTGTGTGAACGGCCGGGGACGGCCCGAAGTGCCCATCACCATCGGCACATCGGGGCAACCGCCACGAGGGGAACGAGTCGCCCGCCCGACGGGCCCCGGAAGCGCCTACTGCCCCACTTCTCCGTACGCGGCGAGCAGAACCGCCGGGTCGGGACCCTCCAGCACGGTGGGCTTGGCCAGACCGTCCAGGACGATGAAGCGGAGCAGATCGCCGCGGGACTTCTTGTCGAGCTTCATGGTCTCAAGCAGCTTCGGCCACTGGTCGTAGCGATAGTGCAGCGGCAGCCCGACCGACTCCAGGATCGTGCGGTGGCGGTCGGCGGTCGCCTCGTCCAGCCGCCCGGCCAGACGCCCGAGTTCGGCGGCGAAATGCATGCCGACGGCGACGGCGGCCCCGTGCCGCCACTTGTACCGCTCGTTCTTCTCGATCGCGTGGCCCAGCGTGTGACCGTAGTTGAGGATCTCGCGCAGGCCCGACTCCTTCAGGTCCGACGAGACCACCTCGGCCTTGACCTTGATGGAGCGTTCGATCAGCTCGGCGGTGTGCGGGCCGGCCGGGGTACGGGCGGCCTGCGGGTCCTCCTCGATCAGCTCCAGGATCACGGGGTCGGCGATGAAGCCGGCCTTGATGACCTCGGCGAGTCCGGAGACGTAGTCGTTGACCGGCAGGGAGTCCAGCGCGGCGAGGTCGCACAGTACGCCCGCGGGCGGGTGGAAGGCGCCCACCAGGTTCTTGCCCTCGGCGGTGTTGATACCGGTCTTGCCGCCGACCGCCGCGTCCACCATGGCCAGCACAGTGGTCGGGACGGCGATCCAGCGCACCCCGCGCAGCCACGTCGCCGCCACGAACCCGGCCAGGTCGGTTGTCGCGCCTCCGCCCACGCCGACGATGACGTCGGTGCGGGTGAAGCCGGACTGGCCGAGCGCCTTCCAGCAGTAGGCGGCGACCTCGGCGGTCTTGGCCTCCTCGGCGTTCGGGACCTGGATCGCGATCGCCTCGAAGCCCTGCTCGGCCAGGTCGGCGCGCAGCGCCTCACCCGTCTCGGTCAGCCCCTCGGGGTGGATCACCGCGACCCGCTTGGCCTTCTCGCCGATCAAACCTGCGAGCTCGCCGAGGAGTTGGCGGCCGATGAGGACCTCGTACGGGTCGGTGCCCGCCGTGCCACCGACCTGGATACGCGTCACTGCCTCGCTCATGCTTCCTTCAACTCCAGTGCGTCCAGGGCGGCTTGCGTGACCTCTTCGGGGCTGCGGCCGTCGGTGGCCACGACGGCCGTCGCGACCTCCTCGTACAGATGGCGGCGCGCCTCCATCAGCTCACGCCACTGCCGGCGCGGGTTCACCGCGAGCAGGGGGCGGGCCGCGTTCAGACCGGTGCGCTTGACCGCTTCCTCGACGTCCATCGACAGATAGACCACCCGGTGCCCGCCCAGCACGGCACGCGTCTCGTCGTCCAGGATCGCGCCACCGCCCAGGGCCAGAACGCCCTCGTGCCCGGCGAGCGCGGCGTGCACCGCCTGCTTCTCCAGGGCTCGGAAGACCGGCTCGCCCTCGTCGACGAAGATGTCGGCGATGGAACGGCCCTGCGAGGCGACGATGTCCTCGTCCGTGTCCCGGTAGCCCACACCGAGCCGCTCGGCCAGCAGCTGCCCGACGGTGGACTTGCCCACCCCCATCGGGCCCACCAGGACGACCAGCGGCGCGCTCACCGGATCGCCAGGTTCTCGAGGTAGGAGCGGACGTTGCGCCGGGTCTCGGCCACGCTGTCGCCGCCGAACTTCTCCGCCACCGCATCCGCCAGGACCAGGGCGACCATGGCCTCCGCGACGATTCCGGCCGCCGGAACCGCGCACACGTCCGAGCGCTGGTGGTGCGCCTGCGTCGGCTCGCCCGTGACCACGTCCACCGTCTTCAGCGCGCGCGGCACGGTCGCGATCGGCTTCATCGCCGCCCGCACCCGCAGCAGCTCACCCGTGGACAGACCACCCTCCGTACCCCCCGACCGGCCGGTCGCACGCTTGATGCCCTCGTCCGTGGTCACGATCTCGTCGTGCGCCTTGGAGCCGGGCACCCGCGCCAGTTCGAAGCCGTCGCCGACCTCAACACCCTTGATCGCCTGGATGCCCATGAGCGCGGCCGCGAGCCGCGAGTCCAGCCGCCGGTCCCAGTGCACGTGCGAGCCCAGCCCGACCGGAACGCCGTAGGCGAGGACCTCGACCACACCGCCGAGGGTGTCGCCGTCCTTGTGCGCCTGGTCGATCTCCGCGACCATCGCCTTCGACGCGTCCGCGTCCAGGCAGCGCACCGGGTCGGCGTCCAGCCTCTCCACGTCCGCGGGGGTCGGGTAGACGCCGTACGGCGCCTTCGCCGACGCGAGTTCGACCACGTGCGAGACGACCTCGATCCCGGCCGTCTCCTTCAGGTACGACCGCGCCACCGCGCCCAGCGCCACCCGCGCCGCGGTCTCCCGGGCCGACGCCCGCTCCAGGATCGGCCGCGCCTCGTCGAACCCGTACTTCTGCATCCCGGCCAGGTCCGCGTGCCCGGGCCGCGGCCGGGTCAACGGCGCGTTACGGGCCAGACCCGCCAGCACCTCCGGGTCCACCGGATCGGCCGCCATCACCTGCTCCCACTTGGGCCACTCGGTGTTGCCGACCATGACCGCCACCGGGGAGCCCAGGGTCAGGCCGTGCCGGACACCGCCCAGGAACGTGACCTCGTCCCGCTCGAACTTCATCCGGGCACCGCGCCCATAGCCCAGCCGCCGCCGCGCCAGGTGATCCGCCACCATCTCCGTGGTGATCGGCACGCCGGCGGGAAGGCCCTCCAGCGTCGCGACAAGTGCGGGACCGTGGGACTCTCCCGCGGTCAGCCAGCGCAACCTGCTCAACGGTGCTCCTCAGTGCTCGCGCCCTGGTACTGCCCTGCGTACGCGCGTCCTGCCGTACGGCGACGGCGCAACCGGGTGCGCGGCCCCGGCCCGCCACCTCCGATCCTCCCACGTCCGACGGCGGGAACCGGCCGTAGGTCCATCAGGCGGACGCGAACGGACACGGCGACGAGCCACTGCCGGTCACGGCCGACGGGCCGCCAGAGCGTGCTCCCCCGCCTTGCGCATGGCGTCCACAGGGGCCGGAGCACGGCCCGTCATCTGTTCGACCTGGAGCACCGCCTGGTGCACCAGCAGGTCGAGGCCGCTGACGACGGCGCCGCCGTACATGGACCAGCAGGCCGCGAGTGCGGTGGGCCAGGGATCGTACAGCACGTCGAAGAGCGTCGCCGGGCGTTCGGGGACAGCGGCGGCCAGCGCGTCCGTCGTCCCGGCCGGCGTGGTGGCGACGACCAGCGGCGCGCGCAGCGCCCGGTCGGCCTGCGACCAGTCGGCGGTACGGACGTCGACCTCCAGCCGCTCGCCCCACTGCCGCATCTCGGCGGCCCGCGCCTCGCTGCGGACATAGGCGACGACCTCGCCGGTGCAGATCCGGGCCAGCGCGGCCAGCGCGGAGGAGGCGGTGGCGCCCGCGCCGAGGATCGCGGCGGAGTCGACCTGCTCGATGCCCCGCTCGCGCAGCGCGGCGACCATCCCGGGGATGTCGGTGTTGTCGCCGAGGCGCCGCCCGTCCTCGGTGAACACCACGGTGTTCACGGCCTCAACCGAAGCCGCGGTGTCGCTGATCGAGTCGAGCAGCGGGATGACGGCCCGCTTCAGCGGCATGGTCAGCGACAGTCCGGCCCATTCGGGTCCCAGTTCCCCGACGAACCCGGGCAGCGCCTGCTCATCGACCTCGAACCGGTCGTACGACCACCCCTTCAGACCCAGCTCCTCGTACGCGGCTCGGTGCAGCACCGGGGAGAGGGAGTGGGCGATCGGGGAGCCGAGGACGGCGGCTCGGCGCTTCCTGGCGGTGGCCGTCATTGACCCTTCTTCTGCTCTTCGAGGTACTTCTCGCGGTTGCGGTTCTGCTCTTCGTTCGTCTCGGCGAAGAGCGTCTCGTTCTCGTTGATCGAGACGAAGTAGTACCAGTTCCCCTTGGCGGGGTTGAGGGCGGCGTTGATCGCCACGTCGCCGGGGTTGTCGATCGGTCCGGGCGGCAGACCCTTGAACTTGTACGTGTTGTACGGGTCGTTTATCTGCCGCAGTGCGTTGACGGAACCGGTGGAGAGCTTGGACTGGCCGCGCAGGTAGTTCACCGTCGAGTCGAAGTCGAGCAGACCGTAGGTCTCGGTGTTGTCCGGCTTGAGCCGGTTGTAGACGACCGTCGCGACCTTCTCGAAGTCGTGCTTGTACTTGCCCTCCGCCTGGACGAGGCTCGCGACCGTCAGGACCTGCAGAGGATTCTGCAGGTTGAGGCTCTTGGCCTTGGCCTGGATGCCGAATGCGGCGTACTTCTCCTTGGCCATGTCGACCATCTGCTTGAGGACGTCCTCGGGCTTCATGCCCTTGGCGACCGGATAGCTGGAGGGGTAGAGGAATCCTTCCAGCGGGTCCTTGATGTCCTTGCCGGAGTTGGCCCAGTCCGGGAGGCCGAGGGTCTTCCACTTCTTCTTGGCGATGTCGTTGGTGGTACCCGCCTTGAGCTTCAGACGCTCGTCGATCGCCGCATAGATCTTGGTGTTGCGCCAGCCCTCGGCGATGATCAGGTTGTTCTTGCTCTTCGGGCTGAGCATCAACTGGACGGCGGCGGCCGCGGACATGTGCTTGTTCAGCGTGTACGTGCCCGCCTGAATGCTCTTGCCCTCGGGGTTGTGTTCCTGCGCCGCCACGAACGCGTCGACGCTCTTGACGACACCGGCCTGCTTCAGCGCCTGTCCGATGACGGAGCCGGTGGAACCCTTCGGAATGGTGACCGTGACCTGCTCGCCGTTCCCCTCGCCCGCGTAGTCGGGGGCCGAGCCGAAACGATCTTGGTAGAACTGGTACCCGAAATATCCGGCTCCGCCGATACCGCCGCCCAAGACCAGCACGACCACCAGGCACGCGCACCCGTTGCGGCGCTTCTTGCCCTTGGTGCCCGTGTCGCCGCGCCCCCGGCGGCCGCGGCGGTCGCCCGGCTCGTCGTCATCGACGTCGTCATCGTCCCCGCCCGCGAAGAAGGCGTGCTCACCCTGGTCGGGACCGGGATCCCAGTCGGTCTCGGGCTCCGGCTCGGCTCGCCGCCGACTCGGCGGCTCGGGCGGCGGATACGCGTCCGGCGTCTGGTAGAAGTCGGGCTGCCCACCACCGTACGGCCCGGCCTGGTTGCCGTACGGGTCCGCCGGGCCGGCGGGATAGGCGCCTTGCGCCTGTCCGCCGCCGTCCCAGCCGGCGTTGCCGTAGCTCTGCGGCTGTCCCGAGTACTGCTGATCGTCGTACTGCTGCCCGTTCTGGTGCTGTCCCGGCTGCTGGTACTGCGGCTGACCGTGGTCCGGATACTGCTGTCGGCCGTGGTCCGGATACTGCTGGTAGCCCTGCTGCCCCTGGTCGTATGTCGCCTGCTGGGCCCCGCCCCAGTCGCCGTAGGGCTGCTGCTGCTGCTCCGGGTAGTGCTGCGGCTGGCCGCCGTAGGGGGACTGAGCAGCGTGGGCCTGCTGTCCTTCCCATCCGTCGTCCCCGTACAACGGGTCCTCGGGATGCCACGGTGCGGAGCCTTGGCCCCGGCCATACTCAGTCATCGATCCCCTAGAGCCGAAGGCGGCGGTCGCGGGCGCTGGTGGCTCGGCTTCCGTTCCGCCTCTTTGCTGTGCGGTGGCTGTTCGAACACCCTCGCATCGCGCGGAACGTTACCGTATCGCGATCAGATGACCACTTCGACGCCCTCGCCGGGTGCTTTACCTGACACCCTTTCGGATTCCAGCGCTTGCTGAAGGATGATGACGGCGGCCGCCTGGTCGATCACGGACCGGCCCTTCTTGGACTTCACGCCCGAGGCGCGCAGGCCCTGGCTGGCCGTCACCGTGGTCATCCGCTCGTCCACCAGCCTGACCGGAACGGGCGCGATCAAACGGGCCAAGTCCTCGGAGAAGCCACGGACCTTGACGGCGGCCGGGCCCTCGCCCCCCTTGAGGGAGCGAGGGAGACCGACGACGACCTCGATCGGCTCGTACTCCTCGACGAGTTGCTTCAACCGCCGCTGGGCTGCCGGGACGTCCCGCCCCGGAACCGTCTCCACCGGCGTGGCGAGGATCCCGTCGGGGTCGCATGAAGCGACCCCGATACGGGCGTCACCGACGTCGATCGCGAGTCGGCGTCCCCTTCTCATTCCCTTGGCCGTCTCTTACTTTGCGGTGTCGGCGACCAGGCGCTCGACGGCGTCGATGGCCTCGCCGACGGCAGCCGGGTTCTGGCCACCGCCCTGGGCGACGTCCGGCTTGCCGCCACCGCCGCCGCCGAGGGTCTTGGCGGCGGTGCGCACCAGGTCACCGGCCTTGAGACCGTGCTCACGGGCGACGTCATTGGTGGCGATGACCGTGAGCGGCTTGCCGTTGTTCACCGTGAACAGGGCGACCACGGCGGCCCGCCCCCCCTGGATCCGGCCGCGCACGTCGAGGACCAGCTTGCGCAGGTCGTCGGGTGTGGTGCCGTCCGGGACCCGGCCGGTGACCACGGCGATGCCGCGGATGTCCTTGGCGGACTCGGCGAGGCCGGCGGCAGCCTGCAGCACCTTCTCGGCCCGGAACTTCTCGATCTCCTTCTCGGCGTCCTTCAGCTTGCCGAGCATGCCGGAGATCTTCTCGGGCAGTTCCTCCGGGCGGCCCTTGAGCAGATCGGTCAGCTGGTTGACGACCGTGTGCTCCCGGGCCAGGAAGTTGTACGCGTCCATGCCGACGAGGGCCTCGATCCGGCGTACACCGGAGCCGATCGAGGACTCGCCGAGGAGCTTCACCAGACCCAGCTGGGCGGTGTTGTGCACGTGCGTGCCACCGCACAGCTCCTTGGAGAAGTCGCCGATGGTCACGACGCGCACGCGCTCGCCGTACTTCTCGCCGAACTCGGCGATGGCGCCCTGCTTCTTGGCCTCGTCGATGCCCATGATCTCGGCCTGGACGTCAAGGTCGCGGGCGAGCACCTCGTTGATCTTCTGCTCGACGTCGGTCATCACGGCCGTCGGGACGGCGGACGGCGAACCGAAGTCGAAGCGGAAGCGGCCGGGCTGGTTCTCGGAACCGGCCTGGGCGGCCGTCGGGCCGAGGGCGTCGCGCAGGGCCTGGTGGGTCAGGTGCGTGGCCGAGTGGGCGCGAGCGATGGCCTTGCGGCGGCGGGAGTCGATCGAGGCATGGGCCTTGGCGCCGACGGTGACCTCGCCGACCTGGACGACGCCCTTGTGGACGTACACGCCCGGGACCGGCTTTTGGGTGTCACGGACCTCGATGACGGCACCGGAGTCGACCCTGATGCGGCCGGTGTCGCCGATCTGGCCACCGCCCTCGGCGTAGAACGGAGTGCGGTCGAGGACGATCTCGACCTCTTCGCCCTCGGTGGCGGCAGGCGAGGAGGCGCCGTCGACGAGGATGCCGACGATCGTCGACTCGCCCTCGGTGTCCGTGTAGCCGATGAAGTCGGTCTCGCCGGCGGTGTCGGCGATCTCGCGGTAGGCGCCGAGGTCGGCGTGGCCGGTCTTCTTGGCCTGGGCGTCGGCCTTGGCGCGCTCCCGCTGCTCCTTCATCAGGCGGCGGAAGCCCTCCTCGTCCACGGTCAGGCCCTGCTCGGCGGCCATCTCCAGGGTGAGGTCGATCGGGAAGCCCCAGGTGTCGTGGAGCAGGAAGGCCTTGTCGCCGGACAGGACCGTGCCGCCGGCGGCCTTGGTGTCGCTCACGGCGGTGTCGAGGATGTTGGTGCCGGCCTTCAGCGTCTTGAGGAAGGCGGCCTCCTCGGCGAGGGCGACCTTCTCGATACGCTCCCGCTCGCTGATGAGCTCGGGGTACTGCTGGCCCATCATCTCGATCACGGTGTCGATGAGGTCCTTCACCACCGGGCCGGTGGCGCCGAGCAGCCGCATGTTACGGATGGCGCGGCGCATGATGCGGCGCAGGACGTAGCCGCGGCCCTCGTTTCCGGGGGTGACGCCGTCGCCGATGAGCATGGTGGCGGTGCGCATGTGGTCGGTGACCACGCGCAGCGACACGTCCGAGGCGTGCGAGTCGCCGTAGGCGACACCGGTGAGCTCGGTGGCCTTCTTGATCACGGCCATGGAGGTGTCGATCTCGTACATGTTCTGCACGCCCTGCAGAATCATGGCGAGGCGCTCCAGACCGAGGCCCGTGTCGATGTTCTTGCTCGGCAGGTCGCCGAGGATCTCGAAGTTGTCCTTGCCGGTGCCCTCGCCGCGCTCGTACTGCATGAAGACGAGGTTCCAGATCTCCACGTACCGCTCGTCGTTGACGGCGGGACCGCCCTCCACGCCGAACTCGGGGCCGCGGTCGTAGTTGATCTCGGAACAGGGGCCACAGGGGCCGGGGACACCCATGGACCAGAAGTTGTCCTTCATGCCCAGGCGCTGGATGCGCTCGGCGGGGACACCGATGACGTCGCGCCAGATCTGCTCGGCCTCGTCGTCGTCCTTGTAGACGGTGATCCACAGACGCTCGGGATCCAGGCCGTAACCGCCCTTGCCCTGGGGAGAGGTGAGCAGCTCCCAGGCGAGCCTGATGGCGCCTTCCTTGAAGTAGTCGCCGAAGGAGAAGTTGCCGCACATCTGGAAGAACGTGCCGTGCCGCGTGGTCTTGCCGACCTCTTCGATGTCGGGTGTGCGCACGCACTTCTGCACGCTGGTGGCGCGCGGGAACGGCGGCTTGACCTCACCCAGGAAATAGGGCTTGAAGGGCACCATGCCGGCCGGGACGAGGAGCAGAGTCGGGTCGTCCGCGATGAGCGACGCCGAAGGGACGACGGTGTGACCGCGCTCCTCGAAGAAGCTCAACCAGCGGCGGCGGATTTCAGCCGACTCCATCAGTGGTCCTCATTCCGGTTGTGCGAGTACGACGAGCTCTCGACGTACTTCGGGCTGTTGCGGTTCTCGATGGCGGGGTACCGCCGGGGCGCGGGGAGTTCGGGATCGACGGGTGCGGCCAGGCCGAGCGCGTCGTCGAGTTCGGCCTCCCGCTGGGCCATGTTGTCGCGGACGTCCAGCGCGAAGCCCACCGCGCGGTCCTTGAGTCGGTGGCCTGCCTCGAGCGCCTTGTTCGCCGCCTGCGCGGCCAGGCTTTCGGGGGTCAGTTGCCTCAGCTTGCGGTTGACCTTGGTGGTGGCCCACACACCGGCGGCGACACCCGTGGTGAACCAGAACGTACGGCGGAACATCGCTCGGTCAGTCTCTCTTTTCCCGGGTGTTCCGCTTCCCCCGTCGCGCGGACGGGACGGTGCGGCCCACGATCACGGTACGCCGGGGCGCCTTGGCGGGCACGTTCTCACGGCGGCCGGCGATCGCCCGGCGTACGCCGTAGCCGAACGCCGCGACCTTGACCAGGGGGCCGCCGAAGGTGGACGCGACGGTCGTCGACAGCGCCGACGCGTTCGACGTGACCTCCTGGACATCCGACGCGATCGCGTCGACCCGGTCGATCTGGGTCTGCGCGGAGCGCACCGCGGCGGAGGCGTCGGCCAGCAGCGGGACGGCCTGGTCGGTCACGTCCGCCACCAGCTTGGTGGTCGCCTTGAGCGTCTGGGCCAGCCTCGCCAGCGCGACGGCGAGGAAGGAAACCAGGATCGCCCAGAAGACGGCCACGAGAATCCCGGCCACCTCTCCACCGGACACCGCGCGCACCCGCTCCCTAGAACGTGCCTGAACATCGAAAAGTCGTCCCCCGAGCCTATCGCGCCGGGGCGGCCGGTCCGTACCGGATTAGTGGCTGTACACCGGGGAAATGCGGCAGCCCGCCGCCCCTCCCGCCCGGAGGGGCGGGGGAACGACGGGCTGTCGCTGGGAGTCCTGCGTCCGCGGATGAGTGATCAGCGGGCGTAGTACTCGACGACGAGCTGCTCGTCGCAGATGACCGGAACTTCCTTGCGGTTCGGCTCGCGGTCCAGACGGAACGCCAGGGCCTTGAGGTTCACCTGCAGGTAGCGCGGGGTCTCACCGTCGGGGGCGAAGCCACCCTCACGGGCGATCTGGAAGAGAGTCTTCTCGCGGCTGCGCTCGCGAACCATCACGACGTCGTCGGGACGGACGCGGAACGACGGCTTGTCGACCTTCTGACCGTTGACCTCGATGTGGCCGTGAACGACCATCTGACGGGCCTGGTAGATGGTGCGGGCGATGCCCGAACGCAGGACCAGCGCGTCGAGACGACGCTCCAGCTCGACGATCAGGGCCTCACCGGTCTTGCCCTGCACCTTGGAGGCACGCTCGTAGGCGCGGACCAGCTGGCGCTCGGAGATGTCGTACTGCGCGCGCAGACGCTGCTTCTCCAGCAGACGGACCTTGTAGTCCGAGTTCTGCTTGCGGCCACGGCCGTGCTCACCCGGCGGGTAGGGGCGGGCCTCGAAGTACTTGACAGCCTTGGGGGTCAGCGCGATGCCGAGGGCACGCGACTTCTTGACCTTGGGGCGGGACTGGTTCGCCATGAACCAAACACCTCGTGTTTCTGTGTGTACTCGGCTTCACCAGGGTTAGGGGAGGTCGCATCCGCAGCCGGGGAATCCCTGCGGGTCCACGCGGGACCTGCCGGGCAGCCGTTCCCCTGGTCTGGGCACATACGTGCAGCACGCGAGTGGCCCACCGACCCGTACCCGGGGCTTCCGGGGAGGTGGTGGGCTGCCCGCGACACCGTTCGACGGTGCGCGACGCTCCTGGATCCCCGTGCCCTACGGGCGGTGGGGTTCCGGCTGGATGTCCCGCTCTGGTGGTGCCGGCCGGGGCCGGACACGGGACGCAGCGCTTCAGTTGAGTCTACAGGCTGACGGGAGCACCCTCGACCACCAAGCCGCGGCGGCCCCAGGCGTCAGGACCGTCGTCTGCCGAGGTGATTGCGGGTCCATTCCACAGCGTCCGCGTACCGCGCCTCCGCGCCGTGCCGGCTCGGCGTGTAGTACTCGCGGTCCTTGAGCGCATCCGGGGCGTACTGCTGGGCGGCGATGCCCTCCGGCAGATCGTGCGGATACACGTACCCCTGGGCGTGGCCGAGCTTGGCCGCGCCCTTGTAGTGCCCGTCGCGAAGGTGCGGGGGCACGGGGCCGGCCAGTCCCTTGCGGACGTCCTCCATGGCCGCGCCGATCGCGGTGGTCGCCGAGTTGGACTTGGGGGCCAGGGCCAGGGCGATGGTGGCGTGGCTCAGGGTGAGCGCGGCCTCCGGGAAGCCGATCATCGCGACGGCCTGGGCGGCGGCCACCGCTATCGGCAGCGCGTTCGGGTCGGCGAGGCCGATGTCCTCGCTGGCGGAGATCATGAGCCGACGGGCGATGAAGCGGGGGTCCTCCCCGGCCTCGATCATCCGGGCCAGATAGTGCAGTGCGGCGTCGACGTCCGAGCCTCGGATGGACTTGATCAGGGCGCTCGCCACGTCGTAGTGCTGGTCGCCGTCGCGGTCGTACTTCACCGCGGCGCGGTCGACGGTCTCCTCCAGGGTGGTCAGGCCGATCTCCGGCTCGCCCTTGTCGAGCGCCGCCCCGGCCGCGGCCTCCAGGGCGGTCAGGGCGCGGCGGGCGTCACCGCCGGCGATCCGCAGCAGATGGGCCTCGGTGTCCTCGGGGAGCGTGACGGCGCCCGCCAGGCCGCGCTCGTCGGTCAGGGCCCGGCGCAGCAGACCGCGCACGTCGTCGTCCGTGAGCGGCTCGAGGGTGAGCAGCAGGGAGCGGGACAGGAGCGGGGAGATCACCGAGAAGTACGGGTTCTCCGTGGTCGCCGCGATCAGGGTCACCCAGCGGTTCTCGACAGCCGGGAGCAGGGAGTCCTGCTGGGCCTTGCTGAAGCGGTGGATCTCGTCCAGGAAGAGGACGGTCTCCTTGCCGAAGCCGCCGGTGGCGCGGCGGGCGCCGTCGATGACCGCGCGGACCTCCTTCACCCCCGCCGTGATCGCCGACAGTTCGACGAAGCGCTTGTTGGTGGCCTTGGAGACGACGTACGCCAAGGTCGTCTTGCCGGTGCCGGGCGGGCCCCAGAGGATCACCGAGGAGGGTCCGGCCGGGCCGCCGTTGCCCTCGCCGACCAGTCTGCGCAGCGGGGATCCCGGCTTGAGCAGGTGCTGCTGGCCCACCACCTCGTCGAGGGTGCGCGGGCGCATGCGGACCGCCAGGGGGCTGCCGGTCGGGTCCTTCTCCTGGCGTTCTTCTGCAGCGGCGGTGAACAGGTCGGGCTCCACGCTGAAACCCTATGTCACGCCACTGACAACGCCGCCGGGCCCGGCGGCGTCGAGCTCCGGTGCCGGCTCAGGCCCAGAGCTGGCTGCCCCACCGGGTCAGGATCAGCATGACGATGATGCCGACGTGGGTGACCGGGAGCACCCAGGTGAACTCTCCGAGGAAGTTCTTCACCGGGCGCGGGGCGGGCAGGAAGTCGTTGCGGACGTTGAACGAGGTCACGTACCAGAACATGGTGATCGTGGCGACCCAGGCCAGCGAGCACCACAGGCACAGCGCGTTGATGCGGTACAGCGACTGGAACTGCAGCCAGGTGCAGAAGGCGACGCCGAAGAGCGTGCCGAAGTTGAAGGTCAGCCAGTACCAGCGCGGGAAGCGGGCGCGGGCGAGCAGGCTCATGCCGACGCAGATCACGATGCCGTAGCAGACGAGGCCGAGCATCGGGTTGGGGAACCCGAAGGCGGCCGCCTGCTTGCTCTCCATGACGCTGCCGCAGGACACGATCGGGTTGATGCTGCAGCTGGGGGTGAACGTCTTGCCGCTCACCTTGCCCTCAAGGATCTTGAACTTGTCGATCGTGATGACCCAGGCGGCGAGCAGACCGGCCGCACCGGTGATCACCAGCAGCAGGGCGAACGCGCGACTGCCGCCCACCGTCCGGGATGCCTCCGTGCGTTCCGGCTCGGTCGACTCGGTGGAGACGTCCTTCACTGTCGTCTTGCTCATCACGTCGATTCCGATACTCGAGAGTGGACCTGGGGTCAGTGGTCATTGTGCCGCACGCGTGCGTGAGTCCACTGTTCGATGGACATAAGGAAGTACGCACGGAGGTACCGCAGCGTTCGGTTCCGGCCGAGGCTCCTGGCCATGACCACACAGATCCCAGCGCGGGGCACGCGCGCGTGAGGCTCGGAAGTCGACACCGTCCGGCGGGGCGAACCGACGCTCGCGGAGTTGACGGTGCACCAAGAGCCCCGGGTGTCCCCAGGGCCCTGTGCATCGGATCAGCCGACCTTCGACTCCAGCTCCGCCACGATCTCGTTCACACCGACCGCGACCTGCTCGCCTGACTCCATGTCCTTCAGCTGGACCACGCCCTCCGCGAGGTCCCGGTCACCCGCGACGATCGTGTAGCGGGCGCCGCTGCGGTTCGCGTTCTTCATCGCGCCCTTGAGACCCTTGGCGCCGTAGGAGAAGTCCGCCGCGATGCCCAGCTTGCGCAGCTCCGTGACCTTGGCGAACAGGACCCGGCGGGCCTCCTCGCCCAGCGGGACCGCGAACACGCTGGTG
The DNA here is from genome assembly GCF_055561075.1 of Streptomyces sp. NPDC022910. NCBI lineage: Bacteria > Bacillati > Actinomycetota > Actinomycetes > Kitasatosporales > Streptomycetaceae > Streptomyces > Streptomyces sp. NPDC022910. Next base: position 132,328 of record NZ_JBVHHL010000006.1, on the reverse strand, counting down.
GACGCGGGGAGTTCGAGCTCGATGCCCTCCGCCTCCAGGGCCAGCACCGTGCGGTCCACGCCCAACGCCCAGCCCACGGACGGCAGCGCGGGGCCGCCGATCATCTCCGACAGGCCGTCGTAGCGGCCGCCGCCGCCCACCGCGGACTGGGAGCCCAGACCGTCGTGGACGAACTCGAACGTCGTACGGGTGTAGTAGTCCAGGCCGCGCACCAGCTTCGGGTCGTCCTCGAAGGACACGCCCGCCGCGGTGATCAGCTCGCGGACCTCCTCGTGGTACGCCTTGCACGCGTCGCACAGGTAGTCACGCAGGAGCGGTGCGCCCGTCAGCTGCTTCTGGACCGACTCCCGCTTGTCGTCGAGCACCCGCAGCGGGTTGATGTCGACGCGGCGGCGCGTGTCCTCGTCCAGGTCCAGGCCCCGCAGGAAGTCCTGGAGCGCGGCGCGGTAGACCGGGCGGCACTCCTTGTCTCCGAGGCTGTTGAGGAGGATGCGGAAGTCGCGCAGTCCCAGCGAGCGGTATGCCTGGTCGGCCAGGATGATCAGTTCGGCGTCCAGGGCGGCGTCCTCGGCACCGATCGCCTCGGCGCCCACCTGGGAGAAGTGACGGTAGCGGCCCTTCTGCGGGCGTTCGTAGCGGTAGTACGAGCCCGAGTACCAGAGCTTGACCGGCAGGTTGCCCGTCTTGTGGAGATTGGCCTCCAGGGCGGCGCGCAGCACGGAGGCGGTCCCCTCGGGGCGCAGCGCCAGCCGGTCGCCGCCCTTCGTCTCGAAGGCGTACATCTCCTTGGTCACGATGTCGGTGGACTCGCCCACACCACGCGCGAACAGCTCGACGCTTTCGAAGCCGGGCGTCTCGATGTAGCCATAGCCGGAGTTGCGCAGCGGGGCGGCGATCGCCTCGCGCACCGCGAGGTACTTGGCGGACTCCGGCGGGATCAGGTCGTACGTGCCCTTGGGGGCCTTGAAGGTGCTCACGGAAGGTCTCTCGTCACATTCCTCGTCGGGGAGCCTCCTGGGCTCCCAGGCCGGCGGCCACCTGCCGCAGATACGGGTTGGTTGCGCGCTCCCGGCCGATGGTCGTCTGGGGACCGTGGCCGGACAGCACCACGGTCGAGTCGTCGAGCGGCAGGCACACGCGGGCCAGCGAGTCGAGCATCTCGGCCATGTCACCGCCGGGCAGGTCGGTGCGTCCGATGGAGCCGGCGAACAACAGGTCGCCCGAGAAGAGGATCGGCGGGATGTCCGCCGCCTCGGGCAGGCCGAAGGTCACCGACCCCTTGGTATGGCCGGGCGCGTGCGCGACGGACAGCTCCAGACCGGCCAGCTCCAGCGTCGCACCGTCGGTCAGCTCCTTGACGTCGTCCGGCTCGCCCACGGTCAGCTCGCCCATCAGCGGCATCCCGACGGACCGCCCGAGCGCCTTCTCCGGGTCGCCCATCATGTACCGGTCCTCGGGGTGGATCCACGCCGGCACGTCGTGCGCGCCGCACACCGGGACGACCGAGGCCACATGGTCGATGTGGCCATGGGTGAGGACGACCGCGACGGGCTTGAGCCGATGCTTCTTGAGCGCGGCCTCGACTCCCTGAGCGGCCTGGTGGCCCGGGTCGATGATCACGCACTCCTCACCCGCGGCGGGGGCGACCAGGTAACAGTTGGTCCCCCAGGCCCCGGCGGGGAACCCGGCAATCAGCACGATCGTCCTTCGTTGTGTCGTACGGGGGTGACTGGCTGTGGGTCAGAGCCTACCGGCGCTGCCGATTCCTCAGCGAACCCATATACGGTACGGGGCACGCGCATGCGGTCGGCACACCGGACGCACGCGTATCGGTCGGCGTACGAGACGCATGAGGAGAAGACCCCGTGGTCAGCCAGGAACAGCGGCGGCGACAGCTCGCCCGGGAGAAGTTCTTGCGGCAGCAGCAGCGGCGTACGGAGGCGCGCAACAAGGCGCGCGTACGCAATTCCGTGATCGCGTCGGTTCTCGGCGTGGTCCTGGTGGGCAGCCTGGCGCTGTACACGACCGGGGTGCTGAAGAACGACGACAAACAGGCCAACGCGGGCGCGGAGGTGACCCCGAGCGCCTCGGCGACCAGCAAGGCGCCGGATCCCTGCGCGAAGCCCGCCGAGGGCGCGGTCAAGTCGCTGAGCTGGAAGAAGGAGCCGGCGATGACCATCGACACGTCGGCGAAGTACACGCTGAAGCTGGCGACCACGTGCGGTGACATCGGCATCGCGCTGAAGACGGCCGCGGCCCCGCACACCGTGAACTCGTTCAACTTCCTCGCCGGCAAGGGCTTCTTCGACCACAGCAAGTGCCACCGGCTCACCACCAACGGCATCTACGTGCTGCAGTGCGGCGACCCCAAGGGCACGGGCACGGGCGGTCCCGGCTACACCATTCCGGACGAGAACCTGAAGGACAAAAGCCTGAAGGGGAACGTGTATCCGGCGGGCACGGTCGCCATGGCGAACACCGGCCAGAAGCACACCGGCGGCAGCCAGTTCTTCCTGGTGTATCAGGACAGTCAGTTGCCGCCCACCTACACACCGTTCGGGACCATCGACGCGGCCGGCATGAAGGTGCTCAAGAAAATCGCCGCCGCCGGTGAGAGCACGGGTGCGGGCGACGGAGCACCGAACGCGACCGTTGTGATCAACAAGGCGACAGTCGCGAAATCCTGACCGTCAACTGCGAAATTTCGGTCGCGCGGGATGCGGACAGCCGCCCCGCCGGTCGCCTATGTTGGCCGTGACGAAACTGTGGACGATGCCGGGGGTGCTGAAGCCCCTCGCAGGCATCATGTGGAGGAGGCGCTGTGAGCAGCGACCCGTGGGGCCGCGTCGACGAGACGGGGACCGTGTACGTGCGAACGGCCGACGGCGAGAAGGTCGTCGGTTCCTGGCAGGCCGGCTCCCCCGAGGAGGCGCTGGCCTACTTCGAGCGCAAGTACGAGGGCCTGGTGGTCGAGATCGGCCTCCTCGAGAAGCGAGTGCAGACCACCGATCTGTCGGCCAAGGACGCCCAGGCCGCGATCGACCACCTGCGGGAGCAGGTCGAGGCGCACCACGCGGTCGGTGACCTGGACGCGCTGCGGGCGCGTCTGAACAAGCTCCTGGAGACCGTCGAGGCGCGCCGCGAGGAGCGCAAGGCGCAGCGGGCCAGGCAGTCGGACGAGGCGCGGCACGCCAAGGAGGCGCTGGTCGTCGAGGCGGAGGAGCTCGCGCAGTCCGACCAGTGGCGGGCGGCCGGTGAGCGGCTGCGGGCATTGGTGGACACCTGGAAGGGGCTGCCGCGGCTCGACCGAAAATCGGACGACGAGCTGTGGCACCGCTTCTCGCACGCCCGGTCGGCGTTCTCCAAGCGTCGCAAGGCACACTTCGCGCAGCTCGACGCGCAGCGCGAGGACGCCCGCAAGACGAAGGAGAAGCTGGTCGCCGAGGCCGAGGCGCTGTCGGGCTCGACGGACTGGGGTCCGACGGCCGCGCGCTACCGCGAGCTGATGGCCGAGTGGAAGGCCGCGGGCCGCGCCCAGCGCGAGCACGAGGACGACCTGTGGAACCGCTTCCGCGGGGCCCAGGACGTCTTCTTCGCGGCGCGCGGCTCGGTCTTCGCGGAGCGTGACGCCGAGCAGGCCGAGAACCTCAAGCTCAAGGAGGAGCTGGCCGAGGAGGCGGAGAAGCTGCTGCCGATCACGGACCTCAAGGCCGCCCGTGCCGCCTTCCGCTCGATCAACGAGCGCTGGGAGGCCATCGGCCATGTGCCGCGCGACGCGCGCCCGAGGATCGAGGGCCGGATGCACACGGTCGACCGGGCCATCCAGGAGGCCGAGGAGGCCGAGTGGCGCCGTACGAACCCGGAGGCGCGGGCTCGTGCCGAGGGTCTCACCGGGCAGCTGCAGGCGGCCGTGGACAAGCTGCGGGGCCAGATCGAGCAGGCCCGGACCGCGGGCAACAACGCGAAGGCCGACAAGCTGGAGAAGGAACTGGAGGGCCGCCAGGCGCTCCTGGACCAGGCACTGAAGGGTCTGCAGGAGTTCGGCGGCTGACCCCACCCCGTTTCCCTCTGCGAAGGCTCTCACGAAGGGGCTCCCGTACGTCGTGTACGGGAGCCCCTTTCGTATGTGGCCGGTGGGTTACGAAGGCCGGCGGGCGGAGGTCACGCGGTACACGTCGTACACGCCCTCCACGCCCCGTACCGCCTTCAGGACATGTCCCAGGTGCTTCGGGTCGCCCATCTCGAAGGTGAAGCGGGAGGTGGCGACGCGGTCGCGGGACGTCTGGACCGCGGCCGAGAGGATGTTGACGTGCTGGTCGGACAGGACCCGGGTCACGTCCGAGAGGAGGCGCGAGCGGTCCAGTGCCTCCACCTGGATCGCGACCAGGAAGACGGAGGACTGTGTCGGTGCCCACTCCACGTCGAGAATGCGCTCGGGCTCGCGCGACAGTGACTCGACGTTCACGCAGTCGCTGCGGTGAACGGATACGCCGCTACCACGCGTGACGAAGCCGATGATGGGGTCGCCCGGGACGGGCGTACAACAGCGGGCCAGTTTGACCCAGACGTCCTCGACGCCCTTGACGACGACGCCGGGGTCCTCCCTGCGGCGCCGCTTACGGCCGCGGCCCCGCGTCGGCGGAACGGACTCGTCGATCTCCTCGGTGGCGGCCTCCTCGCCGCCCAGCGCCTGCACCAGCTTCTGCACGACGTTCTGCGCGGCGACATGGCCTTCGCCGATCGCCGCGTACAGGGACGAGATGTCCGGGTAGCGCATCTCGTGGGCGAGTGTCACGAGCGAGTCGCCGGTCAGGATGCGCTGGATCGGAAGGTTCTGCTTGCGCATCGCCCGCGCGATGGCGTCCTTGCCCTGCTCGATCGCCTCGTCGCGCCGTTCCTTGGAGAACCAGGCGCGGATCTTGTTGCGGGCACGCGGCGACTTCACGAAGCCGAGCCAGTCGCGGGACGGGCCCGCGCCGGTCGCCTTGGAGGTGAACACCTCCACCAAGTCACCGTTGTCCAGGGTGGATTCGAGCGGAACCAGACGCCCGTTGACCCGCGCCCCTATCGTCCGGTGGCCGACCTCCGTGTGGACCGCGTACGCGAAGTCCACCGGGGTGGCACCGGCAGGAAGCGCTATGACGTCGCCCTTCGGGGTGAAGACGAAGACCTCGTTGCGCGACAGGTCGAAGCGCAGGGACTCCAGGAACTCGCTCGGGTCCTCGGTCTCCTTCTGCCAGTCGAGCAACTGGCGCAGCCACGCCATGTCGTTGACGGCGTCCTTGTCCTTTGCGTTGGAACGAGGCGCGTCCGTACGGATCTTGGAGGCGCCCGCGACAGCCTCCTGCTTGTACTTCCAGTGCGCGGCGATGCCGTACTCGGCACGGCGGTGCATGTCGAAGGTGCGGATCTGGAGTTCGACAGGCTTGCCGTTCGGCCCGATCACCGTCGTGTGCAGCGACTGGTACATGTTGAACTTGGGCATCGCGATGTAGTCCTTGAACCGCCCCGGAACCGGGTTCCAGCGGGCGTGGACCGTGCCCAGCGCCGCGTAGCAGTCGCGGACCGTGTCGACGAGGACGCGGATGCCCACCAGGTCGTAGATCTCCGCGAAGTCACGGCCACGGACGATCATCTTCTGGTAGACGCTGTAGTAGTGCTTGGGGCGGCCGGTGACGGTCGCCTTGATGCGGGCGGAGCGCAGGTCGGCCTGGACCTCGTCGGTCACTATGGCGAGGTACTCGTCGCGCTTGGGGGCGCGCTCGGCGACCAGGCGGACGATCTCGTCGTACATCTTGGGGTAGAGGATCGCGAAGGCGAGGTCCTCCAGCTCCCACTTGATGGTGTTCATGCCCAGCCGGTGGGCGAGCGGCGCGTAGATCTCCAGAGTCTCGCGCGCCTTCTTCTCCTGCTTCTCGCGCTTGAGGTAGCGCATGGTGCGCATGTTGTGCAGGCGGTCGGCGAGCTTGATGACCAGGACGCGCGGGTCCTTGGCCATGGCGACGACCATCTTGCGCACGGTCTCGGCCTGCGCGGCCTCGCCGAACTTGACCTTGTCCAACTTGGTCACGCCGTCGACGAGCAGGGCGACGGTGTCGCCGAAGTCGCGGCGGAGCTGGTCCAGGCCGTACTCGGTGTCCTCGACCGTGTCGTGCAGCAGGCCCGCCATCAGGGTGGCAGGGTCCATGCCCAGCTCGGCGAGGATGGTGGTCACCGCGAGCGGATGTGTGATGTACGGGTCGCCGCTCTTGCGCTTCTGGCCGCGGTGCCAGCGCTCGGCGACCTGGTAGGCGCGCTCGATCTGGCGGAGCGTCGCGTTCTCGATCTTCGGGTCGTTGCTGCGCACTATCCGCAGCAGCGGTTCCAGGACCGGGTTGTACGGGTTGGCGCGCTGTACGCCGAGCCGGGCGAGTCGGGCGCGGACGCGGTTGGAGGAGCCGGAGCGGGCGGGCGGGGCCGGAGCGGGGCGGACCGCCGGGGTGCGCTCGGCAGGGACCGGCTTGGGACGCGGCTGCTCGACCGCCTGTTCGACGGGCGCGGACTGGGCATGCTCGACCGGCCCGTGCGGTGCGTCCTTCGCGCTGCGCGCGGGCGCGGCCGCGGCCTTCGACGACGGGTCGGGCTTGGCGGCGGTCAGTGGCTGGGCCTCGTCTGGCAAGAGGGCTCCTCGTGCGCGATCCGGGTCCCCCGGTCAGGCTCCGGAAACCCCATGGTAGCGATCCGGGGCTCCGGGCTCGCCTCCAGGCCGTTGGGATGGCCTTGTACTGGAGAAACACACGAGGCGGGCACCGGATTCCTCCGGGCCCGCCTCGCGGTGTCCTGTGGCCTTCGCCGGCCTTGCGCGGGGGTTACCGCCGCGGGTCTCAGACCTGAAGCAGCGCCTCCAGCGGTGCCCCGGCCAGGGCGGGCGCCAGACGGGCGCGCCCGCCCAGGAAGCCCAGCTCCATGAGCACGGACACACCGGCCACCTCGGCACCCGCCCGGCGGATCAGCTGGAGCGAGGCCTCGGCGGTGCCGCCGGTGGCGAGGACGTCGTCGACGACCATCACACGGTCGTGCGCGGACAGGTCCTCGGCGTGCACCTCGATCTCGGCCGAGCCGTACTCCAGGTCGTACGCCTGCCTCAGGGTGGCTCCGGGGAGCTTGCCCGCCTTGCGTACGGGGACGAAGCCGACGCCCGCGCGGACGGCGACCGGCGCGCCGAGGATGAAGCCACGGGCCTCCAGGCCGACGATCTTCGTCGCGCCGTGCCGCACGGTGAGCTGCGCGAGCGCGTCGGTGAGCGCGGTGAACGCCGCCGGGTCCGCGAGCAGCGGGGTGATGTCCTTGAACATCACGCCCGGCTCCGGGTGGTCGGGCACCTCACGGATACGGCTGAGCAGCAGGGCCTTTATGTCGGTCATCGGCGCTTTCCGGAGGGTCGGCCGCGGCCGCGGCTGCGGGACGCGGGCTGGTTTCGCGGGCCGACGACCGCGGGGGCGGCGTCCTCCGGCTCGTCGACGCCCCGCGCCTCGGCGAGTTCTTCCTCGGCGGCGGCCTGGGCGCGCTTGGCGAGGACACGCTTCCTCAGGGCCTTCATCTGCGGCTCGCGCTCCTTGAGGTCGGCGACGAGCGGCGTGGCGATGAAGATCGACGAGTACGCACCGGCCGCGAGGCCGACGAACAGCGACAGCGAGATGTCGTTGAGCGTGCCCGCGCCGAGGAAGCCGCCGCCGATGAACAGCAGGCCGGCGACCGGCAGCAGCGCCACCACGGTGGTGTTGATGGAGCGGACCAGCGTGCTGTTGATCGAGCGGTTGGCGACGTCGCTGTAGGTCCAGCGGGTCTGCTTGGTGAGGTCCTTCGTCTGCTCCTTGAGGCTGTCGAAGACGACGACCGTGTCGTAGAGCGAGTAACCGAGGATCGTCAGCAGACCGATGACCGTGCCGGGCGTCACCTCGAAGCCGACGAGGGCGTAGATACCGGTGGTGATGGTGATGTCGTGGATCAGCGCGACCAGGGCCGCGACGGCCATGCGCCACTCGAAGGCGATGGCCAGATAGATCACCACGAGCACCATGAAGATCGCCAGACCCTGCCAGGCCTTGCTGGCGATCTGCTCGCCCCAGCTGGGGCCGACCAGGTCGGCGTTGATCTTCTCCGAGTCGACGTTCAGGTCCTTGGAGAGGTCCGCCTTGATCTGGTCGGCCTGGGCGGTGTCGATTCCGGCGATCTGGATGCGCAGACCGCCCGTGCCGAGCTTCTGCACGACCGCCTGGTGGCCGGAGGAGTCCTGGGCGTAGCCCTCCGCCTGCGCCACCGAGACGCTGGTCTTCGGAGTGGTGAAGACGGCGCCACCCTGGAACTCGATGCCCATGTTCAGGCCGCGCACCGTCAGGCCCAGGATGGCCGTGATGGTGATCAGGATCGAGACGCCGTACCAGATCTTGCGCTTGCCGACGAAGTCGTAACCGACCTCGCCTCGGTGGAGCCTGGCGCCGAGGTTGCCGAGCTTCGACATCTCTCACGCCTCCTTCGGGTCGACGGGGGCGGAGGGACGACGGGTGCGCCGCAGCGGCGGCTTGGCACCGAGGCGCTTGGGGTCGAGGCCGGACCAGCTGTGGCCGCTCGCGAAGAACTGCCGGCGGGCGAGGATCGTCATCAGCGGCTTGGTGAACAGGAAGACGACGACCACGTCGAGGACCGTGGTGAGGCCGAGCGTGAACGCGAAGCCCTGGACCTTGCCGACGGTGACGATGAACAGCACCGCGGCGGCCAGGAACGACACGAAGTCGGACACCAGGATGGTGCGCCGGGCACGCGGCCAGGCCCGCTCGACGGCGGGACGCAGCGAGCGGCCCTCGCGGATCTCGTCCCGGATGCGTTCGAAGAACACGATGAACGAGTCCGCGGTGATACCGATCGCCACGATGGCACCGCAGACCGCCGGCAGGTTCAGCGCGAAGCCGATGGTCGGGCCGAGCAGCGACATGATCACGTACGTGAGGACGGCCGACACCAGCAGCGAGGCGATCGCGATGAGCGAGAGACCCCGGTAGTAGACCACCAGGTAGACGACCACCAGCGCGAGGCCGATCGCGCCGGCGATCAGGCCGGCCTGCAGCTGCTCACCGCCGAGCGCGGCGGTGACCGTGGTGACGCTCTGCTCCTCGAAGGACAGCGGCAGCGCACCGTAGGACAGGACGTTCGCCAGGTCCTTGGCCTCGGTCTGGTCGAAGCTGCCCGTGATCTCGGCATTGCCGCCGGTCAGCGCCTGGCTGACGTACGGGTCGGAGACGACCTCGCCGTCGAGAACGATGGCGAACTGGTTCTGCGGCGACTGGTTCTGGGCCAGCTTGCCGGTGATGCTCGCGAACTTCTTGGACCCCGCGGACGTGAAGTCCATGGTGACCTTCCAGCCCCCGGCGCCCTGGGTGTCGTAGACCGCCTGAGCCTTCTTGACGTCCGTACCGGCGACCTCCGCCGGGCCGAGGACGTACTTCTGCCACTGCTTCTGCGAGTTCTGGCCGCAGGCCACGGTGGGCTCGGTGGGCTTGGCGCCCACACCGGCCTTGGCGCGGACGGCCCTGTCGGCGCAGTTGAGCGTGGCGTACTCGGCCTGGAGCTTGCTGGTCGCGTCGGAGCCGCTGCTCGCCGACGCGGAGGCGCTGGCGGAGGGGCTCGCGCTGGACGCGGGGCTCGCGCTGGAGGAGGGCGAGGCGGAGCCGGTCGACGACGGCGACGAGGTGGCCTTCAGGGCGTCGGTGACCGCGCGGCCCTGCGAGGTGGCGCTCGCCGACGGGGTCGCGGAGCCGGACGGCGTCGCGGAGCCGGACGGAGTCGCGGAGCCGGACGGCGTCGCGGAGCCGGACGGCGTCGCGGAGCCGGACGAGGTCGCCTTGCTGCCGGCCGGCTTGGAGGCGCTGCTGGACGGGCTCGGCGTCGGGCTGGCCGAGGCGGACGAGCCGACGACCTCGGTGGCCAGGACGGGGCGGAAGTACAGCTTTGCCGTGGTGCCGACCTGCTGCCGGGCCTGCTGGGAGTTCGTGCCCTTGGGGATGTTGACGATGATGTTGCGATCGCCCTGCGTCTGGACCTCCGCCTCGGAGACACCCAGACCGTTGACACGGCGGTTCATGATGTCGACCGCGGTGTCCAGGTTGGTCTTGTTGATCGCGGATTCCTGGCCGCTCTTCGCCTTGAGCGTGATGCTCGTGCCGCCGGCGAGGTCGATGCCGAGACGCGGAGTGGTGTGTCCGGAGGCGAACATTCCCCCGGTGAGCGCCACGATGGCGATCAGGATCAGGGCCAGCGAGCGCCCCGGCTTGCTCTGGGCGCTCGCGCTCGGGCCCTTCTTCGGTGCTGCCACCTTCTCGTACTCCCTCTCGAGCCGCCGCGCGCGGGGTCGGCACGCGGGCGGCCATGACATTGTGTCGGGATTCCGTGCGAAAACCGCACAACCCGGGACCGGGGCGCGTGTCCGCGCTCCGGTCCCGGGGTTCGACTACTTCGCGTCGGCCTCGCCGTCGGTCTTCTTCGGCTCTGCTTCATCCGCCTTCGCCTCGGCCGGCTCGACGGCGGCGTCCTCGGCCGCGTCCTTCTTGCCGAGGTCCACGGGCTTGTCGTCAGAGGCGTCGGCGGCGGGCTCGTCGGTCTCGGTGAGGGAGGAGGCGTCGTCCGGGACGATGGCGGCGTCGGCCTTCAGGTCGTGCTCGACGCCGTGGACGAGGCGGTTGTACTCGTCGTCGGAGAGGACGGCTCCGATCGCGTTCTTCGCGAAGAGCAGCTCCACGCCCGGGCCCGCGTCAACGAGAACCGTTTCCTCGTTGACCTCCTTGACCGTCGCGTACATGCCCCCGATCGTGCGGACGCCGCTGCCGGGCTGCATGTCGTTGCGCATCTGCGCGGCCTGCTGCTGCTTGCGCTTGGCCGAGCGGGTCATCAGGAACATGGCCCCGATGAGCACGATGAACGGGAGGAGGGTCACGATATTCACGGGACGGAATTTCCTTCGCACGACCGCTGGATCGGCGGCCTGGTGGATGGGGGTGGTCGGCACCGCCCACAAGGGCGGCATCGGCGGAGTCTAGGCGAGTCCGCACGCAAGGAACAACGCCCAGCATGGCACCGGGGTTCCTGCCCACGCGAGTCCCGCGCCGTCACGCCCCGAACAGGTCCTGTTGTCCGTTTCCCCCGGTGGCCCCGCGTGGCGCGGTCAGCCCGAGGTGCGCCCAGGCGGCCGGGGTGGCCACGCGCCCGCGCGGAGTGCGGGCGAGGAGCCCCTCCCTGACGAGGAACGGCTCGGCGACCTCCTCCACGGTCTCGCGCTCCTCCCCCACCGCGACCGCGAGCGTGGACAGGCCGACGGGACCGCCGCCGAACAGCTTGAGCAGGGCCTCCAGGACGGCTCGGTCGAGGCGGTCGAGGCCGCGCGCGTCGACCTCGTAGACCCTGAGCCCGGCGGCCGCGATCTCGCGGGTGATCACCCCGTCCGCCTTGACCTGGGCGTAGTCCCGGACCCGGCGCAGCAGACGGTTGGCGATACGCGGCGTGCCGCGGGACCGTCCGGCGATCTCGGCGGCTCCGTGCGGGTCGATCTCGACGTCGAGCAGGTTCGCCGAGCGGTGGATGACGCGCTCCAGCTCGGCCGGCTCGTAGAACTCCATGTGTGCGGTGAATCCGAAGCGGTCGCGCAGCGGGGGCGGCAGCAGGCCCGCGCGCGTGGTGGCGCCGACCAGGGTGAACGGCGGCAGTTCGAGGGGGATGGCGGTGGCGCCGGGTCCCTTGCCGACGATCACGTCGACGCGGAAGTCCTCCATCGCCATGTAGAGCATCTCCTCGGCGGGCCGGGACATGCGGTGGATCTCGTCGAGGAAGAGGACCTCGCCCTCCTGGAGGGAGGAGAGGATCGCGGCGAGGTCGCCGGCGTGCTGGATGGCTGGGCCGCTGGTGATACGGATGGGGGCGCCCATCTCGGCCGCGATGATCATGGACAGGGTCGTCTTGCCGAGGCCGGGGGCGCCGGACAGGAGCACGTGGTCGGCGGTGGCGCCCCGCGCGCGTGCCGCGCGCAGCACGAGGTCGAGCTGCTCGCGGACCTTCTCCTGGCCGATGAACTCGTCCAGGTCCTTGGGGCGCAGGGCGGCCTCGACCGCCTGGTCCTCACGGTCGGCGACAGAGCCCACCAGCCGCTCCGCGGCGGGGCCGACGAGCCGCTCGGGGCCGGAGGTGTCGGTCGTGTCGTCCCAGTTCATGTGGTGTGCCTCGGGGTGTGGTGGTCGGGCCGGTGGTTCAGCGGGCGCGGTTCAGGCTCTGCAGGGCCGCCTTGAGCAGGGCGCCCACCTGGGGCGTGCCCCCGGCGGCCTCCGCCTGCGGGGCGACCACGGCGACGGCCTCGTCCGCCTCGCGGGTGGCGTACCCCAGACCGATGAGGGCGGCGTGCAGCTGATCGCGCCAGCCGGAGGTGACCGGCGAGCCGACCGCCGGGGCGCCGATCGGCTCTCCCAGCCGGTCCTTCAGCTCGAGGAGCAGCTTCTGAGCGCCCTTCTTGCCGATCCCGGGGACGGCGGTGAGCGCCTTTTCGTCACCGGTGGCCACGGCGCGGCGCAGCGCGTCCGGACTGTGCACCGCCAGCATCGACTGGGCAAGGCGCGGACCGACCCCGCTCGCCGTCTGCAGCAGCTCGAACACCTGACGTTCGTCGTCGTCCGCGAAGCCGTACAGGGTCAGCGAGTCCTCCCGGACGACCAGGGACGTGGCGAGCTTGGTCTGCTGTCCCATCCGGAGTCCGGAGAGGGTGTTCGGCGTGCACTGGACGGCGATGCCGATGCCGCCCACTTCGACCACCGCGGAGTCCGGGGCGAGGGCGGCGACCGGGCCGCTGACGAAGGCGATCATGCGGTACGGCCTTTCGATGCGTGCAGGGCGACGGCCTGCTGGAGCCGGTTCTGGACGGGGGCGCGCCAGATGTGACAGATGGCGAGGGCGAGTGCGTCGGCGGCGTCGGCGGGTCTCGGCGGCGCGTCGAGCCGGAGCAGCCGGGTGACCATGGCTCCGACCTGCGTCTTGTCGGCACGTCCTGTGCCGGTGACGGCGGCCTTGACCTCGCTCGGGGTGTGCAGGGCGACGGGGATGCCGCGGCGGGCGGCGCAGAGCATGGCGATGGCGCTGGCCTGGGCGGTGCCCATCACCGTGCGCACGTTGTGCTGGCTGAACACCCGCTCCACGGCCACGAACTCGGGCCGGTGCTCCTCCAGCCACTGCTCGATGCCCTGCTCCACGGCGACGAGACGGTGGGCGAGCTCGGCGTCCACGGGTGTGCGGACGACACCGACGCCGAGCATGGTCAGAGGCCGTCCGGGAACGCCCTCGACGACGCCGACCCCGCATCGGGTCAGCCCCGGGTCCACCCCCAGCACGCGCACGTACGCCCCTCCCTTCGCTCTCCCCCAGCCACCGCTGGGCGGTACCCCCGGTTCGTGCAGGCTATCGGGTGCCACCGACAACGGCCGACAAAGCGACGGGCCGACGGGGTGTGTGTCCCATCGGCCCGTTGAGCTCGCGGCAGCGTTATGCGCCCACCTTCTCCATGATCTCGTCGCTGACGTCGAAGTTGGCGAAGACGTTCTGCACGTCGTCGCTGTCCTCGAGCGCGTCGATCAGCTTGAAGATCTTCGTGGCGCCCTCCTCGTCCAGCTCGACCTGAACGGACGGCACGAAGTTGGCCTCCGCGGAGTCGTAGTCGATCCCGGCCTCCTGAAGGGCCCTGCGGACCGCGACCAGGTCGGTGGCCTCGCTGATCACCTCGAAGGACTCGCCGAGGTCGTTGACCTCCTCGGCGCCCGCGTCGAGCACGGCACCCAGGACGTCGTCCTCGGTCAGCTCGCCCTTGGGGACGATCACGACGCCCTTGCGGCTGAACATGTACGAGACGGAGCCCGGGTCGGCCATGGAGCCGCCGTTGCGGGTCATGGCGACGCGGACGTCGGAGGCGGCGCGGTTGCGGTTGTCGGTGAGGCACTCGATGAGCACGGCGACACCGTTGGGACCGTAGCCCTCGTACATGATCGTCTCGTAGTCGGCACCGCCGGCCTCGAGGCCCGCACCGCGCTTGACCGCGGAGTCGATGTTCTTGTTCGGAACCGACTGCTTCTTCGCCTTCTGGATGGCGTCATAGAGAGTCGGATTGCCGTCGGGGTCCGAGCCACCGGTCCGGGCCGCCACCTCGATGTTCTTGATCAGCTTCGCGAAGAGTTTGCCGCGCTTGGCGTCGATCACGGCCTTCTTGTGCTTCGTCGTGGCCCATTTAGAGTGGCCGGACATCTGCCTGTCTCCTTCGCGTAACCCATCTCTGTACGAACGCCAGAGATCCTACAAGGACTCCGCTGTCCGATCGGCGCGCACCATGTCGACGAACAGGGAGTGCACGCGGTGGTCGCCGGTCAGTTCCGGATGGAACGACGTGGCCAGCGCTTTGCCCTGGCGGACGGCGACGATGTGGCCGTCGTACTCGGCGAGCACCTCGGTCTCGGCACCGACGGACTCGACCCAGGGCGCACGGATGAAAACGCCCTCTACAGGATCGCCCTCGATACCGTCGACGTCGACCGCCGCCTCGAAGGACTCGTTCTGACGTCCGAAGGCGTTGCGGCGCACGATCATGTCGATGCCGCCGATGGTCTCCTGACCCGAGCGGGGGTCGAGGATCTTGTCGGCGAGCATGATCATGCCCGCGCAGGTGCCGTACACGGGCATGCCGTCACGCACGCGCGCGCGGAGGGGTTCCATCACTCCGAAGAGGACGGCCAGCTTGGAGATGGTGGTGGACTCGCCGCCGGGGATGACGAGGCCGTCGACCTCGGCGAGCTCTTCGGGGCGCCGCACCGGCCTGGCCACGGCGTCGGCCGCGGCCAGGGCGATGAGGTGCTCCCGTACGTCGCCCTGGAGAGCCAGGACGCCTATGACGGGTGCGTCGGTCATGTACGTGGTGTCCTATGCGGTGTCTTGCCGGCTGTGTCTTACCAGCCGCGGTTGGCGTAGCGCTCGTTCTCGGGAAGGACGTCGCAGTTGATGCCGACCATGGCCTCGCCGAGGTTGCGGGACGCGTCCGCGATGATCTTTGGGTCGTCGTAGAAAGTGGTCGCCTTCACGATGGCGGCGGCACGCTTGGCCGGGTCGCCCGACTTGAAGATGCCGGAGCCGACGAAGACGCCCTCGGCGCCGAGCTGCCGCATCAGCGCTGCGTCGGCCGGAGTGGCGACGCCACCGGCGGAGAACAGCACGACCGGGAGCTTGCCCAGCTCGGCGACCTCCTTGACCAGCTCGTACGGGGCGCGCAACTCCTTGGCGGCGGCGTACAACTCGTGGTTGTCGAGCCCGCGCAGGCGGGCGATGTCGCCCTTGATCTGCCGCAGGTGGCGGACCGCCTCGACGACGTTGCCGGTGCCGGCCTCGCCCTTGGAGCGGATCATGGCGGCGCCCTCTGCGATGCGGCGCAGGGCCTCCCCGAGGTTGGTCGCGCCGCACACGAACGGCGTGGTGAAGGCCCACTTGTCGGAGTGGTTGACCTCGTCGGCCGGGGTGAGGACCTCGGACTCGTCGATGTAGTCGACGCCGAGCGACTGCAGGACCTGGGCCTCGACGAAGTGGCCGATCCGGGACTTGGCCATGACCGGGATCGAGACGGCGCCGATGATGCCCTCGATCATGTCCGGGTCGGACATGCGGGCCACCCCGCCGTCCTTGCGGATGTCGGCCGGGACCCGCTCCAGAGCCATGACGGCGACGGCGCCCGCGTCCTCGGCGATCTTCGCCTGCTCCGGCGTGACGACGTCCATGATCACGCCGCCCTTGAGCTGCTCGGCCATACCGCGCTTGACGCGGGCCGTGCCCGTCTCGGGGTTCTGGGGGGTGGAGAGCGTGCTGGACACGGGTTGGACCTCACTCTGGAAAAGAGGAAATTCTGCTCGACCGAGCAAACGGGAGGGGAGCAGGCCACTGCAAGGGCCAATGGGGAGCCGGTGGATCGTTTTGCCGGACGATGCTGCGCCGTCGGACGGCGTTCACCCTCGTCAGCCGGGGTTTCAGGCTCGTCGGCCGGGGTTTCAGGCGTTCGAACGGTCCGCCAGGGCCGCCGGGGGCTCGTCGTCCATTTCGAAAGCCATCGGGAACGGGGCGTGGCCCGCCAGACGGAACCAGCGCACCTTGCGGTGACGCCGCAGCGCCCGCGCCGCCCGCACCGCGTCGTTGTGGAACCGCCGGGCCATCGGCACCCTGCGCACCGCCTCGGTCAGTTCGCGGGCCGCCGCCTCACCGCCGGGTGCCTCCCGCACCGCTTCCACCTGCTGGGCCTCTCCGAAGACGGCCCGCAGCGCCTGGCTCAGCTCGCTCTCGGCGACCTCCCGCTGCTCCTCCTCCGCCTGCCGGGCCGCGTGCGCTGCCTCGTACAGGACGATCGACGCGGCCGGGTCGAGTACCCCGGCGGTCGCCAGCTCCTGAGCCACCGAGGCGCGCCGCAGCAGCTGGGCGTCGAGCGCGGCGCGCGCCGCGTCGATCCGGGAGTGCAGCCGGTCGAGGCGCCCCGCGGTCCAGCTCAGGTAGAGGCCGATCGCGACAAGGGCGACGAGGATCCAGATGAGGGTTGCGGTCACGGGCGGCAAGGCTACCGGTGCGCTCCGCCGCGTCGGCCGAGTCCTGTCGGTGCCCGTTTCCGAGGTGGCCGTTGCTCATGTGACCGTCAACTGCGGCTGCCGCGCCCAGACCCCCCGCTTTCGGCCTGAACGGCCTCGGCCTCGAACGCCGACCGGGCTGGTCGGGCGCACTTCCTCGTCAGTCTCGCGCCAGTCCCAACCGCGCCCTCAGGCCCGTCCGCTCGTCCGCCGCCACCGCGGCCGCGCCGTCCGTCACCGTCTCGTAGACCGAGAGGATGTCCGCCCCGACCCTCGACCAGTCGAAGCGCCGTACATGGGCGCTGCCCCGCGCGCGCAGTTCCGCGCGGCGCTCAGGGTCCCCCAGCAGCCGCACCGCCGCGTCGGCGAGCGCGTCGGAGTCCTCGTTGGCGAACAGTTCGCCGGCCGCGCCCAGGTCGAGGACCTGGGCGAAGGCGTCCAGGTCGGAGGCGAGCACGGGCGCGCCCGCGGACATCGCCTCGACCAGGATGATCCCGAAGCTCTCGCCCCCGGTGTTGGGCGCCACGTACAGGTCGACACTGCGCAGGAAGCGCGCCTTGTCGTCGTCGCTGATCAACCCGAGGAACTCCACGCGCGAGCGCAGCTCGGCGGGGAGCTTCTCCACCGCCTCCTCCTCGTCACCCCGCCCCGCCACCAGCAGCCGCGTCTGCGGCCGGGCGGCCAGGATCTTCGGCAGGGCCTTCATGAGCACGGGAAGGCCCTTGCGCGGCTCGTCGATGCGCCCTATGAAGCCGATCGTGTCCCCCCGCCACTCGGGCTTGGGTTTGGCCTTCGCGAAGAAACCGACGTCCACCCCGTTCGGGATCACCACCGCGTCGCCGCCGAGGTGCTCCACGAGTGTGCGCCGGGCGTACTCGCTCACCGCGATCCGCGCGCTGATCTTCTCCAAGGCCGCCTGGAGGATCGCGTACGCGGCGACCATGGCCCGCGAGCGCGGGTTCGACGTGTGGAAGGTCGCCACGATCGGGCCCTGCGCCGCCCAGCAGGCGAGCAGGCCCAGCGACGGCGAGGTCGGCTCGTGGATGTGGATCACGTCGAACTCGCCGTCGTGCAGCCAGCGCCGCACCCGGGCGGCGCTCAGAAAACCGAAGTTCAGACGGGCCACCGAGCCGTTGTACGGCACCGGGACCGCGCGGCCCGCCGAGACGACGTACGGCGGGAGCGGCGTCTCGTCGTCCGCGGGGGCGAGCACGGAGACCTGATGCCCGAGGCGGATGAAGTACTCGGCGAGGTCGCGGATGTGGAACTGGACGCCGCCCGGCACGTCCCAGGAGTACGGGCAGACGATGCCGATCCTCACGAGGTTCCCTTCTCGGGCTCCGAGGGGGCCTTGGCGGGATCCAGGTCGGCGAGCCACAAGCGCTGCAGCATGTGCCAGTCCTCCGGATGCTCGGCGATCCCCGTGGCGAAGGCGTCGGCCAGCGCCTGTGTCATGACAGACGTCTTCTCGGCCCGGGTACCTGAGTCGGGTACCTCGATCGGAGGATGTACGCGCCCCTGCATGACGGGCGACTCGTCGTACCAGAGCGTCACGGGCAGCAGCAGGGCACCGGTCTGCTGGGCCAGCAGCGCAGGTCCCGCGGGCATCCGGGCCGTCTCGCCGAAGAAGGTGACCTCGATGCCGGAGGAGGACAGGTCGCGGTCGGCGACCAGGCAGACGAGGCCCCCGTCGCGCAGCCGCCGGGCCAGGGTTCCGAACGCGGAGCCGCCGCTGTGCGGCAGCACCTCCATGCCGAGGCCTTCGCGGTAGGCGACGAACCGGTCGTAGAGCGTCTCCGGCTTGAGCCGTTCGGCGACCGTCGTGAACGGCATCTCCAGTCCGGTGGTGACCCAGGCGCCGGCCAGGTCCCAGTTGGCCAGGTGCGGCAGGGCGAGGACGACGCCCCGGCCGGCGGCCAGTCCCTCGGTCAGGAAGTGCAGGTCCTTCGGGTCGAAGACGTTCTTGACGCGCTCGGCGCTCCAGGCAGGGAGCCGGAAGGACTCCATCCAGTAGCGCAGATACGACCGCATGCCCGCCTTGCTGAGCTCGGCGAGCCGCTCGGGGCTCGCGCCGGGCACCACGCGCGCGTAGTTGCTCTCGAGCCGTTGCACGCCCTTGCCGCGCCGCTTCCAGGCGAGGTCCGCGATGGTCCGGCCCAATCGGGTGGCGACGGGCTCGGGCAGCGTCTTGACCGTGCTCCAGCCGAGGCCGTAGAGCCCGTCCGTCAGCCGCTCCTGGAGGCTGCTCACGTCGCCGCCCCGCTCTCCTGCCGGTCCTGCGCGCCGGTCACTTCGGCGCCTCGCTCCCGTGTGAGGCATTCTCGCTCTTCTGCGCCGCCGCGGCGTCCGCCTCGGCCGATTCACGGCGCACCGTGACGACGCGCTGGATCAGCGTGACCAGGCTGCCGACGGCGACGATCCACAGCGCGATCGGCAGGAGGACCTGGATGCCGGGAACACCGAACTTGTGGAGGCCGGCGAAACCGGCCGCGACCAGTGAGATGACCAGGCGTTCGGCGCGCTCCACCAGCCCGTTGACAGCGACGGGCAGGCCGATCGACTCGCCCCGGGCCTTGGTGTAGGAGACCACCTGCCCACTGGCCAGGCAGAAGATCGCGACGGCGCACAGGACGTTGTCGTTGCCGCTGCCCGCGTACCAGAGGGCGAAGCCGCCGAAGATCGCGCCGTCGGCGACCCGGTCCAGCGTGGAGTCGAGGAAGGCGCCCCAGCGGCTGGAGCGGCCCAGTTGGCGGGCCATGTTGCCGTCGACGAGGTCCGAGAACACGAACAGGGTGATGACCACCGTGCCCCAGAAGAACTCGCCCCGGGGGTAGAAGACCAACGCGCCCGCGATCACGCCGGCGGTGCCGATCAACGTGACTGTGTCGGGACTGACGCCTCTGCGGATCAGAAACGCGGCGAACGGTGTGAGGACACGCGTGAAGAATGCACGCGCGTACTTGTTCAGCATGGCCTTCCCGACGGTCGGTGAGCCGCGCGGCCCCTGCTGGCCACCGGCTGGCCCATCGTAGCCACGCGCGCGGGTGCGCGACGGTCGGGCACCCGCACCCCGTGTCATGTCCTGATGGCGCCGGGATCACGGCGCGGTCACGGCGGGCCCAGCACGGCCAGGAGGCGGGATCGCGTCCTTCGTATGGACGCACCGTGACGCGAGTGCAAAGCTCGAAGACACCGCGGGCGTCACCGGAGCCGCCACCGAACGCGGGTCCGTGTGTCCGCGCCCAAGTGACCTCACCGTGCACGGGAGGACAGGCCATGGGCGACAAGGCGAACGCACACCCCGGAGCCGCCGGCAGGGCTACGGCGGCCGACCACCCCGCGTCCGTACGGAATGTGGTGCTGGTCGGCCACAGCGGATCGGGCAAGACGACTCTGGTGGAGGCTCTCGCGCTGACAGCGGGAGCGGTGAACAGGGCGGGCCGCGTCGAGGACGGCGGCACCGTCTCTGACTACGACGAGATCGAGCACCGGCAGCAGCGCTCGGTGCAGCTCTCGCTGGTCCCCGTCGACTGGGACGGGACCAAGGTCAATGTGCTGGACACTCCTGGATACGCCGACTTCGTCGGGGAACTCCGGGCCGGTCTGCGCGCCGCGGATGCGGCCCTTTTCGTCGTCTCGGCCTCGGACGGCGTGGACGGCTCGACCCGCATGGTGTGGGACGAGTGCGCGGCCGTCGGCATGCCGCGCGCCATCGTGATCACACACCTGGAGGCGGCCCGGGCCGACTTCGAGGAGATGACCCGGGTCTGCGCCGACGCGTTCGGAGGGGACGATCCTGACGCCGTACTGCCGCTGTACCTGCCTCTGCACGGCACGCAGGGACCCGACGGACACGCGCCTGTGACCGGGCTGATCGGGCTGCTGACGCAGAAGCTCTTCGACTACTCGTCCGGCGAGCGCAAGGAGTCCGAGCCGGGGCCCGACCAGCTGCCGCTGATCGAGGAGGCCCGCAACCGGCTCATCGAGGGGATCATCGCGGAGAGCGAGGACGAGACCCTCATGGACCGCTATCTGGGCGGCGAGGAGATCGACCTCGACACGCTGATCCAGGACCTGGAGCGGGCCATCGCGCGCGGGACGTTCTTCCCGGTCCTGGCCGCCGCGCCCGCCGCCGAAAACGCCCGTCAGGGCCTCGGCACGGTGGAGCTGCTCGAGCTGGTCAAGGGCGGCTTCCCGACGCCGCTGGAGCGGGAGGCGCTCGCGGTCACCACTCCGGACGGCAAACCACGGGAGCTCGCGCTCTGCGACCCCGGCGGACCGCTCGTGGCGGAGGTCGTCAAGACGTCGTCCGACCCGTACGTGGGTCGCGTCTCGCTGGTCCGGGTGTTCTCCGGAACCCTGCGTCCCGACGACACGGTGCACGTGTCCGGGCACGGGCTGACCGACCGCGGGCACGAGGACCATGACGTCGACGAACGCGTCGGCGCGCTGTCCACGCCGTTCGGCAAACAGCAGCGGCCCCTCACGCACTGCATCGCGGGCGACCTGGCCTGCGTGGCGAAGCTGAACCGGGCCGAGACCGGGGACACTCTGTCGGCCAAGGACGACCCGCTGCTCATGGACCCCTGGGAGATGCCCGACCCGCTGCTGCCGCTCGCCATCCGGGCACACAGCAAGGCGGACGAGGACAAGCTCAGCCAGGGGCTTTCGCGGCTGGTCGCCGAGGACCCGACCATGCGGCTCGAACAGAACCAGGACACCCACCAGGTGGTGCTGTGGTGCCTGGGTGAGGCGCACGCGGACGTCGCGCTGGAGCGGCTGCGCAGCCGGTACGGCGTCCAGGTCGACGTGGTCCCGCACAAGGTCTCCCTCCGGGAGACGTTCGCGGGCAAATCCGCCGGGCGCGGCCGCCATGTGAAGCAGTCCGGCGGGCACGGCCAGTACGCGATCTGCGAGATCGAGGTCGAACCGCTGCCCGGCGGCTCCGGCATCGAGTTCGTCGACAAGGTGGTCGGCGGGGCCGTGCCCCGGCAGTTCATCCCGTCCGTCGAGAAGGGCGTCCGCGCCCAGGCCGCCAAGGGCGTGGCCGTCGGTCACCCCCTCGTCGACGTGCGGATCACGCTGCTCGACGGCAAGGCGCACTCCGTGGACTCCTCCGACGCCGCCTTCCAGACGGCGGGCGCGCTGGCCCTGCGTGAGGCGGCTGCCGACGCCACCATCCACCTGCTGGAACCGGTCGCCGAGGTGACGGTGCTCGTCGGCGACGACTACGTCGGCGCCGTGATGAGCGACCTGTCCGGCCGGCGCGGCCGAGTGGTGGGCACCGAGCAGACGAGCGGCGGCCGCACCCTCGTACGGGCCGAGGTGCCGGAGATCGAGATCGGCCGGTACGCGGTCGACCTCCGCTCCCTCTCGCACGGGACCGCGCGCTTCAGCCGCTCCTACGCGCGGCACGAGCCGATGCCGCCGCAGCTGGCGGCGAGGATCCGCGAACAGATGCAAGAGGCCTCGTAGTCGGATCCTTGTTCCCTTTCCTCCTGTAGGCGGGCGGCTTCCTGGCCGTCCGCCTACGAATGTCGGTGCCTGCGGATACGCTGATCACCTGATCATGTCGAGGCGGATCAGCGCGATGGCCTGTTCAACAGGTGTGCGGAGCAAGGAAGTCGGGAAGGCCGCAGGAGCGGGTTCGGCGGCGATGGGGGCGGCAGTGACGGACGGATTCGATTTCAGCCCCGGGGCGCAGGTGCCACTCTCGGGCTCCGCGGGCCAGACGGCGGCCACCTACGCCCTGGCGTCGGCGGCCTACCGGGACGCGAAGGTCGAGACGATCCTCGACGCCAACAACGAATGGCACCAGTCTGCCGTCAGCCCCGGCCGTCCGTGGGCGAAGATATTCCGGCCCAACCTCGGGGAGGCCTTCTCGCTGGCGGTGCGGGACCGGATGCTGGGCGCCGACCGCAAGCCGCTCATCCAGTCCTTCGGCACCGAGCCGCAGGTCATCGTGGAGCACTGTCTGGCCGCTCACCGCATCCGCAGGGAGCGCGACAACTGGCTCTCGGCGGTGACGGTGCTGTGCGGAGTGCTGTTCCTGCCGGGGATGCTGGTGTGGCTGCTGGTCTTCCAGATCCGCGCCACCGTCGCGAAGCGCGACGACAAGCGCGCCTCCGCCCTCGGCACGACGCTGCTGGTCGCCGTCGGCGCCCTCGCCGTGATCTTCCTGATCCGCATGCCGTTCACGGGCTTCTGGGCCTGGTACGCACGCGCCGCGGTCGTCATGCCGGTCGTCGGCTGGTTCTGGGCGAAGCAGATCTGCGAGCGGACGGCGAAGGACCTGCGCGATCGCTGGGGCAGCCTGCTCGCCGGCGGTGGCCTCGGCGCGAAGATCCCCGAGGCGGTACCCGGCAGCCCCGGGGAGACCTCCGCCGAGCGGCTGCGGCAGGCACTCGCCCGGCTCAGCGCCGAGCAGCAGTCCAACTCCGTCTTCTACGCCGGGCCCAAGGGCATACTCGGCATGGGCACCCGCTGGGGCAGCTGGCAGCTCGCCGAGGACCTGGTGCCGCGCGACCCGGACAAGGAGATCCACCCCTTCCGCAGCTGGGACGTGATCAAGGCCATTCACGATCAGCTGCGGATGCTGGAGCGCGGCCCGCTGAACACCGGCGGCTTCCCGACCCCCTCGATACGGCACTGGATCGTGAGTCCGATCGGGGAGAAGGCGAAGGAGGTGTCCCGTCCCAAGGGCACGGACGTGGACGCATACCAGATCAAGACCCACGCCATACAGGACATCTGCAACAAGCAGCAGTTCGGCAGCGGCGAGCGGCACTACCTTGGGGTCCAGTGGACGCTCTGGGACGGCCAGTTGATCATCACCATGCTGATCACGGTGACGGTGCTGCACGAGACGCTGCGCATCGAGGTCACCGGGCACGCCCTCGGCCCCGTGAACGCGCTGTTCACGACCAAGCCGGAGGCGCCGACCAAGAAGGTGCAGAAGCAGGTCAGGTTCTGGGAGACGCGTGAGGTGAAACTCCCGCTGGTCGACACGGACGAGGTGGTGCGCCTCTCGGTCCGGGCACCCCTCACCTGGTACCCGCCGGTGCTGAACTGGCTGGGCGGTTCGCTGACCCTGCCCGAGCCGTTCGGTCTGCGCCACGCCTGGGCGGACCAGCCGTGGCGGCACCGCTTCATGGCGGACGACGCGTTGCGGGCGGCCACTCCGGTGCTGCGGGTGGTGCACGCCGCGGCGATCCGGGTGCTGGAGGAGAACGGCGTGGACACGGAGAAGTTCGGTACGCGGTCGTCGTTCCTCAGTACGCAGGTGCAGGATCCGACGCCGAAGAAGGCCGACGTCTACGACGCGTAGCGGTGCCCGTCGGGCCCCGGTGGCAGCACTGGCCCCACCTACGCAGACGCCGTCGGCCAGGCCTCGGCCAGCATCTTGCGGGTGTCCGCGAGCAGCTGCGGCAGGACTTTCGTGTGGCCGACCACCGGCATGAAGTTGGTGTCGCCGCCCCACCGCGGGACGACGTGCTGGTGCAGGTGGGCCGCGATGCCCGCGCCGGCGACCGTGCCCTGGTTCATGCCGATGTTGAAGCCGTGGGCGCCGGAGGCCGTGCGCAGGGCGGTCATCGCCTGCTTGGTGAGCTCGGCGAGTTCCGCGGTCTCCGGCTCCGTGAGGTCCGTGTAGTCGGCGACGTGGCGGTAGGGCACGACCATCAGGTGGCCGCCGTTGTACGGGTACAGGTTGAGGACCGCGTACACCTGCTCACCACGCTTGACGATCAGCCCGTCCTCGTCGGACTTGGCCGGGATGGAGCAGAACGGGCACCCGTCGCCGGCCCCCGGACCGGTCGGCTTGTTCTCGCCCTGGATGTAGGCCATCCGGTGGGGCGTCCACAAGCGCTGGAACGCGTCCTGCGTCCCCACTCCGATCTGCTGCTCCGGCTCACTCGTCATGCAGTGCAGCATATGGCTTCGCCCGTTCGCGGCGTGTCGGCGGGGCTCGGGGAAAACCGCCCGGAGCGATGCTGGGCCGGTGGGCGACGACAGCGGTACGGCCCGCTGGGAGCGGAGGGCGGAGTGTCCGCTCGGGGTGGCGTCACTGGTGTATCTCGGCTCGTACGCGGTGCTGGTCCTCGGGGAGAACCGCCTCCCCCGCCGCCCTTTCCTTGTACCGCTTCGAACACAGGGTCCCGGGCGCGACGATCCACACCTTCGGCGACGCGCTGTGGTGGGTCGCCGCCACGCTGTCGACCGTGGGCTACGGCGACGTCGTCCCGGTCACGCTGCCGGGGCGGCTGGTCGCGGTCGTCCGGATGGGCTGCGGCCTGGCTCTGCTGGGGGCGGTCGCCGGTTCGTTCTCGTCGTGGTTGATGCAGCGGTTCGCGCGGGAGGAGGACGAGGGAAGGCCCCCGGGAAGGTGAAGTCGATCTCCCCGCGGGCCTTCCGTCACGTACGCGTCAGACCTGCGCCCGCTCCTCCACGGCCTTCACGATCTTGTCGATGGCCTCGTCGAACGGGATGCCGTTCTCCTGCGAGCCGTCACGGAAGCGGAACGAGACCGAGTCGTTCGACATGTCCTCGTCGCCCGCGATGACCATGAAGGGCACCTTCTGCTTCTGGGCGTTGCGGATCTTCTTCTGCATGCGGTCCGAGGAGGAGTCCACCTCGACGCGGAGGCCCTCCTTCCGGGCCGCCGCGGCGAACTTCTCCAGGTACTCCACGTGCGCGTCGCCGATCGGGATGCCGACCGCCTGCACGGGGGCCAGCCACGCCGGAAACGCGCCCGCGTAGTGCTCCAGCAGCACCGCGAAGAAGCGCTCGATCGATCCGAACAGAGCGCGGTGGATCATGACCGGGCGCTGCTTCGAGCCGTCCGGGCCCGTGTACTCGAGGTCGAAGCGCTCGGGCAGGTTGAAGTCCAGCTGGACCGTCGACATCTGCCAGGTGCGCCCGATCGCGTCCTTCGCCTGCACCGAGATCTTCGGGCCGTAGAAGGCCGCGCCGCCCGGGTCGGGAACCAGCGGGAGGCCCTGCTTCTCGGCGACCTGGCGAAGGGTCTCGGTGGCCTCCTCCCACGCCTCGTCGGAGCCGACGAACTTCTCCGGGTCCTTGGTGGACAGCTCCAGGTAGAAGTCGGTCAGGCCGTAGTCGCGCAGCAGGTTCAGCACAAAGGTGAGCGTCTTGTCGAGCTCGTCGGCCATCTGCTCACGGGTGCAGTAGATGTGCGCGTCGTCCTGGGTGAAGCCGCGGGCACGGGTCAGGCCGTGCACGACGCCCGACTTCTCGTACCGGTACACGGTCCCGAACTCGAAGAGGCGCAGCGGCAGTTCGCGGTAGGAGCGGCCGCGCGCGTCGAAGATCAGGTTGTGCATCGGGCAGTTCATGGGCTTGAGGTAGTAGTCCACGCCCTCGTCGAGCTGCATCGGCGGGTACATGCCCTCGGCGTACCAGTCCAGGTGGCCGGACGTCTCGAAGAGCTTCCCCTTCGTCGCGTGCGGGGTGTAGACGAACTCGTAGCCCTCCTCCTCGTGGCGGCGCCGCGAGTAGTCCTCCATCACGCGGCGGACGATGCCGCCCTTGGGGTGGAAGACGGCGAGGCCGGAGCCGATCTGCTCCGGGATGGAGAACAGGTCGAGCTCGTTGCCCAGCTTGCGGTGGTCGCGCTTCTCGGCCTCGACGAGGAAGTCCAGGTGCGCCTTCAGCTCGTCCTTGGACGGCCAGGCGGTGCCGTAGATGCGCTGGAGCATGGGGTTCTTCTCGCTGCCGCGCCAGTAGGCGGCCGCGTTGCGCATGAGCTTGAACGCCGGGATGTTCCGGGTGGAGGGCAGGTGGGGACCGCGGCAGAGGTCCTTCCAGCACAGCTCGCCGGTCTTGGCGTCCAGGTTGTCGTAGATCGTCAGCTCGCCGGCGCCCACCTCGACGTCCGCGCCGTCCTCACTGGACGCCGAGCCCTTGAGGCCGATCAGCTCCAGCTTGTACGGCTCGTCCGCCAGCTCCTCGCGGGCGGCCTCGTCGGTGACCACGCGGCGGGAGAACCGCTGGCCGCGCTTCTGGATCTCCTGCATCTTCTTCTCGATGGCCTTGAGATCCTCGGGTGTGAACGGCTTCTCGACGTCGAAGTCGTAGTAGAAGCCGTCCTTCACCGGTGGGCCGATGCCCAGCTTGGCCTCGGGGAACAGCTCCTGCACGGCCTGAGCCATCACGTGCGCGGTGGAGTGGCGCAGGATGTTCAGTCCGTCGTCGGAGGAGATCTCGACACCCTCGACGGCCTCGCCGTCCTTCACCTCGTACGAGAGGTCCTTCAGCTCACCGCCCACGCGCGCGGCGATGATCGAGCGCTCGCCGGCGAAGAGGTCGGCGGCCGTAGTGCCCGTCGTCACCGTGCGCTCTTCCCGCTCGGAATCGCGTTGGATGATCACACGGACGTCTGACACCGGTCTCTCCTGACTGCTGGTGGATGCGGCGCCATACCTGGAGCGCGCGCATGACTGGGATCGTACCGACCCGGCGCCGCCCTCCGCGAAACGGTGGCCGTCAGTCCCCGCCGCACGCCTCCTCGAAGAAGTCCAGGTTCTCCTGCAGAGACTTCATCAGCCGGTCCCGCTCCGCCTCGTCGACCTGCACGGGTGCTACCCCGGAGGGCGCGACCAGGCGCCGGAAGCCGCCCCGGCTCTCCAGCCGCCCGCGCACCCGCACCGGCAGTCCGACGAGGTGGGCGTGGCCCGCGATCCGGTACGACTCCTCGTCCAGCGTCATCCGGACGTGGGGGACCTCGGCCCCGGCGATGACCCTCAGCCGTACCGTGCCCTCGCCGCGCGGCCCCGACCTGCGCAGCCGGACGACGGCCCCGGTGATCCGCACCGGTACGGACGGCTCCTCGCGCTGGTATCGGGCCGAGGCCTCGCGCAGCACGGGCAGGTCGCCCGGCGAGAACTCCACCGGCTCGGCGGGCGTCGCACAACCCTCGGGGACACCGGCTGCGGGCGCCCACTCGACGGCGATCCGGGCGCCCTCGGATCCGCGCACAAGGGCGACCAGCGCCTCGGTCAGTTCATGGCTCACGCCCGCCTCGACGGCGGCGTCGAAGGCGTCCATTCCGCCGGTGGCCCGCTGGTAGTCGATGGCCTCGCGGGCCGCGTACAGGGCCTGATGCAGGCGGACGGCGAGCGGACGGCCGGTGGAGACGGGTGCGAAGGCGGTGAGCCGGCGTCCGCCGGGGGCCGCGCCGACCAGCACGTGCTCCAGGGACGCGGCGGCGGGCCTGCGGTGCCGGGCGCCGTAGTAGCCCGCACGCGCGCGGGTGGCGAGCGCGCCCGCCAGCAGCATCTGGCGGGCGGCGCTGCGCATCTGGTCCTCGACGGCCCAGGGCGCCGCGCCCGCGGGTCCCGCCGGAACGTCCCGCCACCAGTGGATCTCGTCGCTGGGCACAGCGAGCCCGACGAGCACGTCGCGGGCCGCGGGCGAGCCGCTGCGGGACAGGGCGAGGAGGGCCTCGCCGATCAGGTCGTCGCTGTCGGGGAAGGCCCGGCTCTCCGGGACCAGCAGGCTCGTACGGCTGCTGCCGGGACCCGGTGGGGTCCACCGGCCGTAGCGGCCGGCGGCTCCGCCACGGCGCTGCCAGCCGTGTCGGTGCAGGAGGGCGCTGAGCACGGCGGGGTCCACCTGGTCGGGCGCGGGCGGCTGGTTCCACAGCGGTTCGACCGGGTGCGGCCGTACGGCCCGGGCCGGCTCGTCGAGGGGACGGTGTGTCACGGTCTGCCTCCCGTTCCGACCCGGGTCATGATCTCGCACAGGGCACGGTCGTCGAAGATGCGTGTGGTGGGGATGCGCACGGTGGTGCGGCGCCGGCCCGTGATGGCGTGTCCGGCCAGGTTGACCCAGTAGCAGCAGTGCCGCAGGTCGAGACGGTCGTGGCCGGCCCGCAGCCACTGCTCCTGGGACCGGGGGACGATCATCACGACGAGGATCTTGTGCACGGAGACCGGGGTACGGGCGAGCTTCGCCAGGTGCTCGTTGTCGAGCGTGAAGGAGAAGAAGCGGCCCGGCGGGTTCGGCGGTATCTGGTAGGTGCACTTGAGCTGCACCTTGATGGTGACTTCGTCGTCGACCGTGTGGCCCGGCGCGCTGTGACTGACGTGCCAGTCGATGCCGTTGTCCGGAAAGGGTTGCGACAGGGAGCAGCCGGCCGCGGCCGCGACCGCGTGCAGATAGCCCACCTGCAGTGTCTCCATGCAGGCGGTGGTGGCGAGTGTGCCGCGATGGGGTGCCGTCCGCTCGGGCAGCAGCCCGCCCCGCTCGGGCTGCGCTATCGCCATGACCAAGAGCCTTCCGTGCCAAGTGAGTCCCCGTGACGGGCCCTGAACAGCAAAGACCCGTACTCCTGTTGTCTCCTTCCGGCGTACGGCGCAAACAGCCCGGGTATCACCAAACGGGCAGAAGACGGTGCGTCAGCTGCCAAAGGTGAACGAGGAGTTGTGTACGCATGACGTGCTGGTACGAGGGGCCTCTGGCCTCTTTCGACACGGAGACAACGGGCGTGGACGTCGAGACCGACCGGATCGTGTCGGCCGCCGTAGTCGTCCAGGACGCCCCGGGCACCCGGCCGCGGGTGAGCCGGTGGCTGGTGAACCCGGGGGTGCCGGTGCCCGCGGAGGCGACGGCGGTGCACGGGCTGACGGAGGAGCATCTCCAGCGCAACGGCCGCTGGCCGTCGCCGGTGATGGACGAGATAGCCAGGGAGCTGGGCGAGCAGGCCGCGATGGCCCGGCCGCTGGTGGTGATGAACGCGCCGTTCGATCTGACGCTGCTGGACCGGGAGTTGCGCCGGCATCGTGCGTCCTCACTCGAGCGCTGGCTCGCGTCGGCGCCACTGCGCGTGCTGGACCCGCGGGTCCTCGACAAGCACCTGGACCGCTACCGCAAGGGACGCCGCACGCTCACCGATCTGTGCGCGCACTACGGGGTCGAACTGGAGGGGGCGCATGACGCGGCGGCCGACGCGCTGGCCGCGTTGGAGGTCGTACGAGCGCTCGGGCGTCGATTCGCGGGCCGCCTGGAGCGGTTGACGCCGGCCGAACTGCACACCCTTCAGACCGGATGGCACGCGGCGCAGGCGCGCGGCCTGCAGGCATGGTTCGCGCGCAGTGGCACGGAGGAGTCGGTGGACCCGGCGTGGCCCCTGCGCCCGGAGCTGCCGGCGGCCGCCTGAACAGGAGCGCAGGGCGTCGAGAAGCACCACGTGACATGCGAAAAGCGCGAAAGAAAACCCGGTCCGTCCACGACGGACCGGCCTCTCCGGGCCGACCTTGCCCGCGCACTCGAAGCCTCGGCCCCGCACGGCGTTCCGAGAAGGGGGTGCGGGTGGCGAAGCCCCCGGCCACGCGCGACGAAGTCGCGCAAGGAAACGACGAGGGCGACGCTGCTCGCGCAATCTGCGAGCAAACGCCGCCCTCGATCTTGTGGGCGATACTGGGTTCGAACCAGTGACCTCTTCGGTGTGAACGAAGCGCTCTCCCACTGAGCTAATCGCCCGGGAACGCACTGAACAATACAGGTCCCGGCGGGCTTCCTTCAAACCGCTTCGAGGTACGTCACGAGTCCGCGCCGTCCGGCCCGCATCATCAGCCGGTGGTTGACGCGGAAGACGGGCCGTCCCGGTACGGCGAACCGCCTGAGCAGCGGCTTGTGCACGTCGACCACCTGGTCGTAGCGGGCCTGGGAGCCGGATGCGTCCGCGGTGACCGTCCAGCGGGCCCAGCCGTCGAGGTCGCCGGACATGGCGACCTCCAGCACGCCGGCCGCGGGATCACGCCGCGCCTCGCGTGCGGTGAAGGTGAGGTCGTAGGGCAGGAGGGAGCGGACCGTGACCACGGCACTGGTGTCGTCGATCCGGTTCACCGCCCGCACCTGCGGCCACCAGCCCGGATACTCCTCGGCCTGTTCGAGCACGGGGTACGCGCGCTCGGGCGGGACGGGGAGCGCCCACATGCTGCGGAAGCGGTAGTGGTTCCAGTCCATGCGACGAGTCTGCCGGTGGTGCGCGCGGTTGCGGGATCTGAGTACGGACTGAGCACGTGCACTCATGCCGGGGCGCGTGACGCGCGCCACACTCCGAGACATGAGCCACCTGCCGCCTCCGGCCGAGGAGTTGCGGATCCTCGACGCCGAGCTGCGGCAACTCGACGCCCGCCGGATCCAGTTGCTGGCGCGCCGCGCCCTGCTGGTCGGTCTCCTGCAACCCGCCTTCCCGCCCGCTGGACCGACGCCACAGCGCCCCGAGACGACGGCACCCCGTGTGCAGAACGTGCTCCTCGTCCTCGGCGGCGTCCTGCTGACCATCGCCGCGATCGCGTTCACGCTGGTCAGCTGGGGGCATCTGGGGATCGCCGGGCGGTCGCTGGTACTGGGCGCGCTGACCGTGGCGGCACTGGGCGCACCGGTCGTGCTCCTCGGGCGTGGGCTCCGCTCGACCGCTGAGGCCGTCACGGGCCTGGGGCTGCCGCTCACCGTACTCGACGCTTACGTGCTGCACGAGGTGGCGCTGACGGGGACCGATGGCCTGGGGTACGCGGCCGTCGCGGCGGCGGTGCTGGCCGGGCTGTGGTCCGGGTACGGCCGGGTGCTCGGCGCCCTGCGCCTCCCTCTTCCCGCCGCGACGGCCGCCGCCCAACTCCCCCTGCCGCTGTGGGCGGTCGCGGCCGGCTCGAGTTCGTACACGATCACGGCCTCGCTGTTGCTGACGGCCGCGTTCGACACGGTTGTGGCGCTCCGGACGCCGCTGAGGTCCCTGCGCATCACCGCCTCGGCGGGGGCGTACGGCATGGGCGGCTGGGGCGTACTGGCGGCCGGCCGGCTCTCCTGGGAGGCCGTCGGCCCGAGCGCCGCCGCCCGTGCGGCGGCGCTCCTCGTCCTCGCGGCGGCGATCGCGCTGGGTGTCGCACGGCGGGCGCCGAAGCCGGGCCTGGCCACCGGCGCCGCGGTGACCGGCGGGCTGCTGCTGGTCGCGGCGCTCGGCGGCATCCCACGCGCGTCGCTGCCCGGGGTGTGGGCGACACCCGGCTATCTGGCGTGCGGGGTCGCCTTGGCGGCGGCTGTGCGCGGCCCGTTCACGGAGCCGGTGCGGCGCGGCTTCGCCTGGGCCTCGGGCTCCGTACAGGTCCTGGCGGTGGTGTGGGCGCTGCCCCTGGTCGCCGTCGCGCTGCTGGCGCCGTCCGGCTGGACGGGGTCGGTCTGGTCCGGGGCCCCGTCCGACCTGCGCGCCGCGGTGACGGCCTGGGCACCCTGGCCTCCGCAGGCCGCGACCGCGCCGCTGGTGCTCGCGGCCGTCGCCGCGGTCCTGGCCGTGGCGGCCCGCGCCACTCCCAGCTGGCGCGTCCAGGCCACGACCGGCGCGCTGGCTCTGGCATGGGCGACCGCGCTCGTCCTACCGGCGACGCTGGAACTTCCTTACACGGTGGGGCTGTTCGCGCAGGGGCTGACGGTGGTGGCGGTGCTGGCTGTGGCGGCTTACGCACGTCGGAGGTCGACGTCCGTCACCGCCGTCGTACTGTCCCTCCTCACCGCAGTCGGTCTCGCTCTCCTCTCCCTCGCCTCTCAGGCCGCGACCCTGACCGTGCTCGGCGCGCTGACCGTGCTCTTCGCGGTCGCCACTGCGCACCGGCGTCTGGCCGGTGTCGGCGCGAGCGCGTCGCTGGCCGGTGCGACGGGCCTGGCCTGTGCGGCGGGTGCCGCCACGGACCGGCCGGCCGCGCAGACGGCGCTGCTGGTGCTGGCCGTCCCGGCCGTCGCGGCGCTGCTCGCGGCACGGGTCCCGCGGATCGCGGTTCCCGTGGAGGTCAGCGGCGCGGCGGCGGGGCTCGTGGCCATCGGTCTGGCTGTCACCGCGGGAGCCGTGCTGTCGCTGGTGCTGGCCCTGTGCGGGCTGATCGCCGCGGGCACCGCCGTACGCGCGGACCGTCGTCCGGCCGGATATCTGGCGGCGACGCTGTTCGTCCTGGCCACCTGGGTACGGCTCGGCACCTGGGCGGTCGGCGCCCCGGAGGCGTACACCCTGCCGGTCACGGCCCCGGCGCTGGTCGTGGGCTTCGTCCGACGGTACCGCGAACCCTCGGCCTCCTCCTGGACGGCGTACGGCCCCGGGCTCTCGGTGACGCTTGTGCCGAGCCTGCTCACGGCCTGGGGCGACGGGGACTGGCCGCGCCCGCTGCTGCTCGGTGCCGCGGCCCTCGCCCTGACCCTGCTGGGCGCCCGCCATCGGCTGCGGGCGCCGCTCCTCCTCGGCGGGACCGTGCTCGTGCTGGACGCGTTGCACGAACTCGCCCCCTATCTGGTGCGGCTGGCGGGCGTACTCCCTCGCTGGCTGCCTGCCGCGCTCGCCGGACTGCTGCTCCTCACGCTCGGCGCAACCTACGAACAACGGATCCGCGACGCCCGGCGGGTGCGCGAAGTGCTGGGACGCATGCGTTGAAAGCAGCGACAGGAGTCGTAGGTGTCCCGGCCAAGTTGCTCATCTTCAAATTCCCGGCGCTCCCCGGGGACTTGAGGCCGAGCAGGACATCTCTCCTGTCGCGCTCGCGCAGAAATCCGACGGCGTTACGGAATACATCCGGGGATTTCCACCGGCCGTCCGGGCCCGGGGCTTCTCCCGGAAGGCCACGTAATCCTGGAAGTCCGTCTTGAGCACTTTCTGAATCGATTTGAGTAAGCGCTTGTCAGGTGGCCGCCGACAGGCGGGCGACCGGAGGCGCAGGGGCTCCTGGAAGTGGCCGAGCGCCGGCGCGCGCAGGACGACCGCCAACCGATTGGGCGCCGAGGGCGGAAGCCTCTTCAGGGTCCGCAGCAGTGCGCGGCGTGCTCCCGCACCCGTCGACCACCCCTCAGCGGGAGCTTCACCCCCCCCGGCCCGCCCTCGGCGCATCGAGAGATCGGCCGACGCCCGGCCACGCGGGGAGCGAGGGCCCTCAGCGCCCCGGCTCGGACACACGACGAGGGCGGCGTGACCCACGGTGTCCGTGCGTGCACGCCGCCCTCGAACTTGTGGGCGATACTGGGATCGAACCAGTGACCTCTTCGGTGTGAACGAAGCGCTCTCCCGCTGAGCTAATCGCCCGGGCGCAGGAAGAACATTACCCCATGTCAGGAGCGCTTCCGACCGGGCACCGGCCGGTACCGGATCACTGGTCCTCGATGTTCCAGGGCATCGCCAGGCCGAACTTCCAGACATACACGCCGACGAGCACGGCCACGATCGCCACACCCAGCGACGTCAGGATGATGTTGCGGCGGCGCACCCTGGGGTCGAGTGCATGCCGGGCCGCCTCGGTGACCCTGCGCTTCGTCCAGCGCAGCGCCAGCTGGGCCCAGACGAACTCGGTCGCCCAGATCGCCATACCGGCGAAGATCACCAGCCAGCCCGGGCCGGGCAGCGGGAGCATGATCACGCCCGCGCCGACCACGACGAGACCGATCACGAAGACGCCCACCTGCCAGCTGAGATGCAGCGCCCGCCGGGCCTTGATGAATGCGGGCGCCCGCGAGCCGAGCGCCCGCTCGGCCTTCGAATCCTGCCCGGCCACGGCGGTCCCACCCTGCTCGTCACTCCCCGTATTCATACGCCCAAACCCTACCGGAGAGAAACCAGTCACCGGAATGGACGTACGGCACGAACGATGTCTCGGCCGGACGAGCTACGTAAAGACAGGCAAAACACTCAGAGGGGTTTACAACGGCACCGTAGGTGGCATGTCGATTTCGCCGACGTGCGAATCCCCGAGCGCACACTGAGCGAAAGGCCCTGGCGCTTATGAACACCACGGTCAGCTGCGAGCTGCACCTGCGCCTCGTTGTGTCGAGCGAGTCCTCACTGCCTGTTCCCGCGGGACTGCGGTATGACACGGCCGATCCCTATGCCGTGCACGCCACCTTCCACACCGGAGCCGAGGAGACCGTCGAGTGGGTGTTCGCCCGCGACCTCCTCGCAGAGGGCCTGCACCGGCCCACAGGGACCGGCGACGTCCGCGTCTGGCCGTCCCGGAGTCACGGTCAGGGCGTCGTCTGCATCGCCCTGAGCTCCCCGGAAGGTGAGGCCCTGCTCGAGGCCCCGGCGCGGGCCCTTGAGTCGTTCCTGAAGCGGACCGACGCCGCCGTGCCGCCCGGCACGGAGCACCGCCACTTCGATCTCGACACGGAGCTCTCCCACATCCTGGCGGAGAGCTGACGCGACACCCCAACCGCCCGGCGCCGTCCACTCGGGGAGACGGCTCGGGCTCAGGACAACCGCATACGGCACACCCGGGCGTCGTCGCCGCGAGCTTTCGCGGTGGGCGGCGCCCTGTCGCGTACTCACAGTGATGTCCTCGGTCCGAGACGTGACGGTCGGCCTCCGCCCGGTGTCACGGAGTCGTTCCGGTCGTCACGAGGCGCCCCTGGCTCGGCCGGCGGCCGTCCACGGCGGCGGTGAGCCGCTAGGCTCGGCCAGCATCGGCGGGCGCCCGCCCGACCCCCAGGCCAGGGAGCGACACGTGCTGATCACCCACGACACCCGGTGCGCGCTCGACCTCGTGGTGGATCTGGTGAACACCACACCCGAGGGCGACGAGACGGACGGGCTCCCGGATGTCACCGCCCTCGACGATTTCGCCCGCAATCACGATCTGAGCGACGTCGGGGTCCTCTCGGAGTTCGACCTCTCGGCGGTGCGCAAGATCCGCGGGCGGTTCGCGGCGGTCTTCGCGGCGACGGACGCCCGGACCGCGGCCGGACTGATCAACGAGCTGGTCGCCGCGGCCGGAACGACACCCCGGCTGACGGACCACGACGGCTACGACTGGCATGTGCACTACTTCGCACCCGGCGCCTCCGTCGCCGATCACATCGCCGCGGACTGCGGGATGGCGCTGGCGTTCTTCGTGGTCGCCGGTGAGCAGGAGCGGCTGCGCCGCTGCGAGGCTCCCGACTGTCGTCGCGCCTTCGTCGACCTCTCCCGCAACCGCTCTCGCCGCTACTGCGACAGCCGCACCTGCGGAAACCGCCTCCACGTGGCCGCGTACCGGGCACGCCGCAAGGAAGCGGCGGGCTGAGCAGAGCGCCACCACGGCAAACCGGCCTGGCCCCCACCCCTTCGACGCGCCGAGGTGGTGGGGCTGACGGAGCCCTCGGCGGGTGGCGCCAGGGGCTCCGCATACGGCTCAGAGCATCAGCAGATCGTGCAGTGATGCCATGAGCAGCAGGCAGCCGATAACCGCAAGGAAGATCATCAGCGGTGGCTGGGAAAGCGCGAAGAGACAACCCCGACGCTCCTCGGGAGGAGCGGCGGTGTCGCTCTGGGTTCTGTCCAGCATCTCGCCGCGATGATGGCGCAGCCGACACCCGCCACGCGATCTACACGCCCGGAATGACGGGGAGTTCGCCAATATCCGTGATCTACGGAACGAAGATGATCTCGGCGTGTGCGATCTTGGTCATCCGGGGCCCTCGCCCGACCGCTGTGTCGTTTCAATCCGTCATATGCCGTGCTTCTTCAGGATGGCCTCGATGTCACTGAAGTCGTCCTTGGAGTCGGCCGCCCGGGGCGTGGCCGTGGGCCGGGTCTCCGGACGGCCCCCGCCGCCCAGGGCCGGCGCGGAGGACGACGGAGGCGCTGCCTCGCGCCGCGCGGCCCGTGCCGCCTTGCGCTCCTTGCGGGTCCCGCCGCCCCGGTGCTCCACGGCCCGTGTGGTCGCGAACAGCAGCCACGCGGCGCCGAGCACGCCGAAGCCCGCCCATGCCGTGGGACTGAACGCCGTGTCGGCCAGCCAGCCCACGACCCCCGTCATCACCAGCCCCACGGGCACGAGCGAGTACGCGGCGATACGGGCCGCCGCGAGGAAGCGCTTGCGATAGGCCGTGACCGCGGCGATGCCCAGGCCGGCCGCGGAGACGGCGGAACAGACTGTCTCGGCAATCATCCGGTCCTCCACGCGGATCCGTCGGGCAGGGTCGGTTCGTCCCTTCCATCCTGCACCGCCGCGCGCCCTGCGTGCCACGGTCCGGCCCGACCTCAGGAACATCTCCGGGTCAGCTCCTCCTCAAGACGGCGGACCGTCTCCACCCGTGGCATCGGGAGCCCGGGCGCACTTCCACCCCTGACGCCCCAGCCCCCGCTCCCGCCTCCACCCCCGCCGCCGGAGGTCCCGTTTGGGGGCACGTCCGCGGTACTGGGAGACTGGTGACCATGAGTGACTCCTCCCCCGGCCCGGCCGCCGCCCCCGTCCTGGACGTCTGGTGCGAACTCCAGTGCCCCGACTGCCGCACCGCCCTCGACGACCTGCGCGCGCTGCGCGCCCGCTACGGCGACCGGCTGGAGCTCCGGCTGCGGCACTTCCCGCTGGACAAGCACCGGCACGCCTTCGCCGCCGCGCAGGCCGCCGAGGAAGCGTTCGAACAGGGGCAGGGCTGGCCCTACGTCGAGGCCGTGCTCGGCCGGGTCGAGGAACTGGACCGCAAGGGAGAGGCCTTCCTCGTCGAGGTGGCCGGCGAACTCGGCCTGGACGCCGAGGAGTTCGACACGGCGCTGATCGACGGCCGGCACATCCTGATCGTCGACGCCGACCAGGCCGAGGGCAAGGCGATCGGTGTGACCGGCACCCCGACGTATGTGATCGGCGGCCAGCGCCTCGACGGGGGCAAGAGCCAGGAGGGCCTGCGGGCACGCATCGAGGAGATCGCAAACCGGCTGCTGGCCGAGGAGGCCTGAGCCTCAGGGCAGCTCCTTGTACAGGTGATACGAGGTCGTCTCGTACCCCAGTGAGGCGTACAGGCGTTCGGCCGGGGTGTTGCCCGCGAAGACGTTGAGGGCGATGCGGTCCTTGCCGCCCGCGGCCGCCTGAGCCTCGGCGAGAAGCATCAGCGTGCGCCCGTGGCCGCGGCCCCGCCGGGTCTCGTGCACCTCCACGTTGAGCACGAACGCGGTCTCCGGCCACAGCCCCAGCCACAGGACGCCGGCCGGTTCCCCCTCGTGCTCCAGGACGCTGATCAGCGTGTCACGGGTCGCCAGGCCGTCCGGCAGGAACCTGGCGTCACTCTGGTCCGCCTTGGCGTACGCCTCCGTCTCCGGCACACCCCGCTCGATGAGGCTGCGCGCGAAGAGCTGCCTCTCCTGTGCCCGCCACGGGCCGTACTCGGCCTCGGTCATGGGCCGCGCGACGCTGCCGGCCGGCAGTCGGGGCGGGGTGTCGTCCAGCCGCTTGTCCATGTTCCGGTTCCGCAGGACGTACCCGAGTGCCGTCGCCAGCCGGAGAGCCGCCTCGGCGTCGCCCGGCACCGACGCCTCGACACGCCTGCAGCCCCAGCCGCGCACGACCTCCTCGGCGGCGAGCGCGGCCACGGTGCCCCTGCCCCTCCCGCGGTCCGGCTCCTCGATGCGCAGGTCCTCGATACGGGCCACGGTGGGCCCGTACTCGGGGTGCGTGGACAGGTGTATGTCGCCCACCGGTCGGCCGTTCACGCACACGTGATAGCGCCGCGAACGCGTCCCGTCCGCGCGCTGCTGAAGCGGCTCGACGGGCCGCAGGGTAGTGGTCATCAGGGGTGTTCTACCCGCTGTCGGGCCGCGGGTCAGCCGAATATCTCCGGCGTTCAGGGATCGAGGTCGTTCCCGGACCGCTCGTCGAAGATCCGCATGGCCTTCGCCGTCACCGGGCCGGGCGCTCCCGGCAGTTCGCGGCCGTCGACCCGGTGCACTGCCTGGACGTCCCGCAGCGTGGACGTGAGGAAGATCTCGTCCGCGTGCTCCAGGACGTCCAGCGGCAGCTCGGTCTCCTTGGCGCCGGTCCACTCGGCCGTCAACGCGCGCGTGATGCCCGCGAGACACCCGGAGGCGAGCGGCGGGGTGTGGAGCTCGCCGCCGAGGACGACGAAGACGTTGGATCCCGTGCCCTCGCAGAGCTGTCCGACCGTGTTGGCGAACAGCGCCTCCGTGGCGCCCCGTTGGGAGGCCCTGGCGAGGGCAACGACGTTCTCGGCGTACGACGTGGTCTTCAGGCCGGCCAGCGCACCGCGCTCGTTGCGGGTCCACGGTACGGTGATCACGGCGGTGGAGTCGGGACGCCGACTGGTCCCACCGACGGCGACCACGAGGGTGGGACCCTGGTCGCCGCGGTCGGAGCCGAGCGGGCCGTGGCCACCGGTGTAGGTGATCCGCAGACGCCCGAGCGCCAGCGGGTTGGCCTCCAGAACGGCGGCGCAGGCGCGGCGGACCTCGTCGAGGTCGGGGTCCGGAAGCCCCAGGCCGCGCGCCGAGCGGGTGAGCCGGTCGAGGTGGCGGGTCAGCGCGAACGGCCGTCCGTCGACAGCCTTGACGGTCTCGAAGATGCCGTCGCCGACGGTCAGCCCGTGGTCGAGGACGGAGACGCGGGCGGACTCGATGTCCTGCAGCCCGCCGTCGAGCCAGATCTTCACGAAAGGGTCCCTCCACTCGCCTCGTACGCCCCCGACGCTACCGCGAGCAGCCGGGCGGCCTTCAGTTCGGTCTCGTGCCACTCCCCCTCGGGGTCGGAGCCCCAGGTGATGCCCGCGCCGGCGCCGAACCGCAGGACGGCCGCATCCCCGGCGGTTCGGTCGATCCAGAAAGTGCGGATACCGACGGCCAGCTCGCCCACTCCCCGGTCGGCGTCCACCCAGCCGATGCCGCCGCAGTAGGGGCCACGGGGCGCGGTCTCCAGGGCGTCGATGATCCGCACGGCGCTGGACTTGGGTGCTCCGGTGATCGAGCCCGCTGGGAACGTGGCGGCGAGCAACTCCGGCCAGCCGGCGTCCGCGCGCAGCTCACCGCGGACCGTGGAGACGAGATGGACCAGGCCGGGGTGCTTCTCGACGGCGCACAGATCGGGGACGGCAACGCTGCCGGTGGTACAGACGCGGCCGAGGTCGTTGCGGACCAGGTCCACGATCATGACGTTCTCCGCGTAGTCCTTCTCCAAGAGGTCCGCCTCGGTGCGCCCGGTGCCCTTGATCGGACCGGACTCGACGGTCCGGCCGGCGCGGCGCAGGAAGAGCTCGGGGGAGGCGGTGGCGATCTCGACGCCGTGGTGCGGCAGGCGGATCGTTCCTGCATACGGCGCCGGGTTGCCGCGTGCCAGCACGGCGGTCAACGCGTCCACGTCGGCCTCGGGTGCGACGGGCGCGGACAGTACCCGGCAGAGGTTCACCTGGTAGACCTCTCCGGTCGCGATGTGCTCACGGATCCTTCGCACCCCCGCGGCGTACGCGGTGCGGTCGAGCGAGGACGCCCAGTCACCGGCCGCCGGTCCGCGCCATCCGCCCGGCAGCGGAGCGGGCACGGGCTCTTCTCGTACCTCCTCGAAGCGGGCACAGGTCAAACGCCCCTCGTAATCCGCGCAGACCGCCCAGAAACCGGTGGAGTCGAGGGCCGCCGGGTCGCTGGTGACATCGAGGAGACCGGTGGCGACGCGTTCGCCGAATCGGGCGAGAGGAGGCAGGTGGAGCACGCAGTCGAGTCTATGGCGGGTGTCCCGCAGGTGGCTCGTACATGTCCCCGCGGGTGCCCTGACCATGACCTTGACCAGGTGCAGCGCAGCACGCTGCACAAACGCGTTTTTGTACTGGCCCGGGAATCCGCTAGAGTTCAACACGTCGCCGGGCCGTGGAAGCGGTCCGAAACGACAGGCGGACGTAGCTCAGTTGGTAGAGCGCAACCTTGCCAAGGTTGAGGTCGCGAGTTCGAGCCTCGTCGTCCGCTCGTAGGAACCAGGGGATCTTCCCGAGCCCCTGTCTCCTGGTGGAGTGGCCGAGAGGCGAGGCAACGGCCTGCAAAGCCGTCTACACGGGTTCAAATCCCGTCTCCACCTCCAAGGACGATTAGCTCAGCGGGAGAGCGCTTCCCTGACACGGAAGAGGTCACTGGTTCAATCCCAGTATCGTCCACCA
Source organism: Streptomyces sp. NPDC022910 (assembly GCF_055561075.1). Lineage (NCBI taxonomy): Bacteria > Bacillati > Actinomycetota > Actinomycetes > Kitasatosporales > Streptomycetaceae > Streptomyces > Streptomyces sp. NPDC022910. Next base: position 91,793 of record NZ_JBVHHL010000006.1, on the reverse strand, counting down.
GCTCAAGGGCCTGATTCACTCACTGGATCAGGCCCTTGACGTATCCGGGGAGCCACACGGGGAGCCACCGGCCGATTGATCAAGCTTCCCAGGCATCCTCGCCGAAGATCACATCCATGGTGTCGGCCCCCTCGGTGATCACCGGCCGGAGCTGCTTGCGGTAGACGACCTCCGTCGTGGTCGTGCTGCTGTGGCCGACCACGCGAGCGATCTTTTCCACGGGGATACCGTGATCGGACATCGGCGAAACGAAGCTGTGCCGCAGCTCCCGAGGCCTCCACTCCGGCGCCAGCCCTGCCGCCTTGACGATCGACCGAAAGGCCCGGCGCACGTTGGCAGCATCGAGCACCTGGCCGGTGGTCGTGGCGAACACCAGGTCGGAGGGGTCCCACAGCAGTCCGTACGCGATCCGTTCGTCCTGCTGCTGGCGGCAATGCTCTACCAGGGCTGCGACGACCAGCGCGGGCAGCTTGAGCGTTCGACGACTCTTGCGAGTCTTGGTCTCCATGCCGCCGCACCGACCGCCAGACCTCCACGTGGGGCGGCGCAGCACCAGCGGGCCGCAGGTGAACGTGTTTCCAGGTCATCGGCCGAGCCTCCTCGGTGCGCACACCAACCAGCAAGGAGAGCACCACGTAGGCGTGGAGCCGAGACTCGCGCGCTGCAACCAGCACCGCCCGGGCCTGGTCCAGGGTCAGCGCCTTGCTGAGCCGTCCAGCCTGCCCCTCGGGCACCTCGACGGGCAACGTGACGTTGCGCCGTACCTTGTCCCGCCGCATCGCGTGATCGATGGAGCGGCGCAGGATCGACAGCACGCTACGGAGTGAGGACGTGGCCAGCACCTTTGCGCGATCATCCAACCAGTCGTCCACGGCGTCGGCGGTCAGCTCCCGCAGCTTCGCCCGGCCCAGCAGAGGCAAGACGTGTTGCTCCGCCAAGATGCGGTTCTTGTTGACCGTGGCCGTGTCGCGCCCTTTGAGTCCCCGGGCCAGCCAGTCGTTCACGGCGTCCGCCACGGTGTAGTTCGCCGGCGTCCGGTCACCGACCTCCAACTCTTTCCGCAGCTCACGGAGTTTGCCACGCACCTCGGTCTTGGTCTTGCCGTAGACCTTGGGGCGGCGGCGCCTACCGGATGGCGTGTAACCCAGCGAGATCGCACCGGCCCAGCGCTGTTTCGACTCATCCCAGTAGATCGAGTCATCGCCATCGCCCGCCTTTGAGCGGCGCCTCTTCCCCGTCATGCCGCACCTTGCCTGACAACGCTCAGCCAGGGTCGTTGTGCCGCAGCCTCGGCCAGCGCCTCGCGCTTGAGCAGGTCAACGTACTCCTCTACGTACTCGGCCGGGACCAGACGACGGCGCCCGATCCGAACCGTACGCAGTCGCCCAAGTCGGATCTCCTCGTAGACGGTCGAACGAGCCAGGTCGAGGAGCTGGGCCACGGTCTCTACCCGAAGGAGACGCTGAGGCTCAGTCAGTGCCGCCATAGTCAGCACTCCCCGCGTCGTTGAGGTCGGCCGGGTCTGTACGGTCACTGGTGTAACTCCCGAGCTGGAAGCGACAGTTGATGACTGACGTGGTGAGTGACACCGAGGCGCAGGAGGTGCTTGTGGACGAGGTCGTGGACGACGCCCTGATCCAGCAGCTGATGGCCCGTGCGAAGGACGGCGGGATGAAGCTGGCCGGCGAGGGCGGTCTGCTGCAGCAGCTGACCAAGAAGCTGCTGGAGTCCGCCTTGGAGGGCGAGATCACCGACCACCTGGGCCACGAGAACGGCGAGCGGGCCGAGGCCGGGCGCAGGGAGAACTACCGCAACGGCCATCGGGCCAAGACTGTGACCACCGACATCGGGACCGTCGAGATCGAGGTGCCCCGGGACCGGGCCGGCACCTTCGAACCGATGATGGTCAAGAAGCGTCAGAAGCGCCTTGCCGGTGTCGATGAGATGGTGCTGTCCCTGTCCGCCAAGGGCCTGACCCACGGCGAGATCTCCGCCCATCTGGCCGAGGTCTACGGGGCGAGCGTCTCCAAGCAGACCATCTCCACGATCACCGACAGCGTGGTCGCGGGGATGACGGAATGGCAGAACCGGCCGCTGTCGTTCGTACAGTGGCGCGCTCCACCTGGACGCCCTGAACCACGCCTGCTCCACGGTGTGTGGGTCGACGGCGGACGGGATGGGAGCGGGGGAGAGTGGTGGGTAGAGGAGGCGGTGTGGTGCGGCCGAGGGGAGAACAGCGCACTCCCTGGGACGACTCAGTCAGCCGCTCAGCAGTGTGCTCAGGAACGCGATGATTACGCAGAGCGCGGCACCCAGCAACAGGATGACCCCGGCCTGACCGAGTCGGTGCCCTACGCGGTCGACGAGGCCAGCGCGGAGTTCGGGTCGGCCAGTGGAGTTCGCCCGGGAGGCGAATCCGGCGCCCGCAAAGACGAACAGCGCTATGCCGAACAGCGTCAACGCCGCGTACCCCTCGGTTCGGGCCGGACTGATCCGCACGTAGGAGCCCGCGTGGACCCGGTCCAGGCGAGCGGTCTCCCCCGAAGCCAAGGAGGGGTTCACGGTGAAGTGTGCTGCCGGGTCCGTAGAGCGTCCGTCGTCCGACCGGAAGGTGCCGCTGCACCAGATCTCGGGCTTCGGCTGACCGACCCGTGCGCAGGATGCGACTGTGAGCGTGCCGGGCTCGCCCAGCAGGCCGACGGCGTGGCCTGCCTGGTACAGCCCGAAGACACTCAGCCCGGCCCCGGTCAGCGCGAACAGGACAGAGAACACCAGCCGCTGGGCCGGGTTCGCCGACCGCGACGGCCCCCGGTTCGAGATCACTGGTGCCATGCACTGCCCCTCTGACCTGGCGGTCCCTCGAAGACGACACGTGACGCTACCGGATGCGCCCAGATCTGGGGCCACCGGGAGGCACTCTCGACGGACGCGTGAGGGCCGACCAGAGCCAAGGGCGGGCCTGGGTGCCGGAAGGCTGTGAACACGGCATAGAGCCCACACGTGCCCTCTACGTGCCCGATCGAGCAGCGCCCGACGGGGAACACCGGGGAACACCAGCGAACGGACCAGGAACGCGCAGGTCACCGTCTCGCCAGGTCAGCACCCTTCCGCATACGTGATCTTCCAAACTGGAGACAACCCGGCGCGAAGTTGGGCCGTCGGGCCGTCCGAGGCGAACCAACGGTGACAGACGATGACAGCCGACCACTACGTCAGCGCAGGTCAGGGATTGGTGATGGGAGAGAAGTGCACGTGAGAGACTAACCGTGCCACTTCCAGAAGAACTGATGTGTCCTTGTGAGCTACAGCATCTACGTTCAGCGCTTTGCACATGGTGACGCGGCTCCTATGGACGATGAGCGGGGCCAGGCACTCCTGGCGCCGCACGTGGTGGCCAGAGAGCCGGACTACGGTTTCATCCGCATCCGGGCGAGCGACGGCGGCGAGGCCGACGTCTATACGAGCCCAGGCAGCATCATGATCAACCGCTTCGCCTGGGGCGGCATTCTCGACATCGTCGCCGAGCTCGTCGAACGTCTGGAGGCTGTGATCCTCTTGCCGGAAGGGGTGGCCATCTTGGGTACCGCGGAGGGTCGCTCACACCTGCCAGTTGAGCTTCGGGCCGACGCCGTCGTTGTCGACCTCAGCGGTGCGAACATCCAGGGCGTCATCGAGAGCGTTTGACGGCAACCTTGGCCATGCCGGTCATGAGCGCAACCTGCACAAGCGGTCGGTACAGCAGGAAAGTGCAGCAACCACGGCAACCGCTGCTGACCGCTACCGGGCCCAGGCGACCGGCTGAACAGCCATGCAGACCTCAGCGGCCGTCCCCCCATAGTTCGCATCAAGGGGCGGTCAGACAACGGTAGCCGTGCCCGTTGCGTGCCCGGTCCGACGGGACACAGCGGGGACTCACGGGGAACAGCGGCGGCGATCGCGCTCCGGCCCAGGTCACGGACTTGGCAGATCAGCCGCCACCCGCGTACGGCGTCTTCCAAACTGGTGCTGCTTGGCTGCGCGCGAGAAATCGTCAAGATCTGTGGAAGATCCCTCAGCCGGTCCAGGCACCTGCCCGGAGGAAGCCCGGGATCACCTCTCTGAAGGCATCCGCATGATCGGCGGACAAGGAGCGCACTTCTGCCACCGCGGCTTCCCGGATCGTCGAGGCGCGCAGCACCGCGAGCGTGCGGCGTTCGGCCGCGATCTCCCTGCTCTCCCATGGCCCCGGCGGCGGGGGCATGTCCGTGGGGTCGATGATCCGTGTCCCGGTCGGCTCCGGATGGGCCAGCGTGTCATCGATGGTGTCGTGCAGTTCCAGAGCGCCACTGCAGGCTCCCCGGCCACGTTCCGCCGGGTCCTCGGCGAGATCGGCCCGTAGGGAGTGGGTGAGCACGAGCACCGACCGGAGCGCCCAGTACTCGATCTCGTTGGAGCTCTGGGCGGACATCTCCGGCACTTGGTCGAGCGTTCTGGCAAGCTCCTCCCGCCGCGCTGCGCTCGCGGCCGACCATGCAGCATCCAGACCCTGCCGGTACAGCCCAGCCGTCCGCTCGGAGGCACAGGCTTCGCCCAGGGGTAGGAGCCGCTGTGCGCACCCCGTCGCGAAGAGCTGCACCTGCCAGGGCGCAAGCTCCCGCAGTTCCCCAACGATCTCCCTGAAGGCGCTCATCATTCCCCTCCAACCTTTCGGGCTGAGTGTCTACTGAGATTCGCCGCGTGATGTCGCCCGGAACAGCCCTTTGAACTGCGGCGATGGCCGCCTCACGGACGACTCCACTCGAAGATCACCAGTAACTGCGCTACAACCGCCCCGCACTGAGGCGCACAAAACCACGGACGCTTACGGACAGTACTCGCAGGTCACCGGCGGTCGGGCTGCAGGTCACACAGTCGCTCGGATTGCTTCGGGACGAAGAGGTCGTGGGTTCAAATCCCGCCACCCTGACAGGTGAAACACCAGGTCAGGCCCGGCCTCTTTCTCAGGAGACCGGGCCTGATGGGTTTTTGGGAGGCGCCTGGGGAGTGAGCGGGGAGTGGATCACGGAAATCTCGCCTCTCCGTGATTTAGGTCAGAATCTGACCTCTACGACCCCTGGCGTCCTCCTTGCCCGGCGGAACGTAAACCACGGAAGGCAGCGACCATGAGCGAGACCGTGACTGTCAACGAACTGGCCACCCACGACCCGGCCGATGCGCCGACCGCCACCAGCGAGCGCGCCGACTTGCTGGAGGCGCTGGCCAAACATCGACACTTCCTGCGTTTCACCACCCGCGACCTCACCGACGAGCAGGCCGGGAGCCGGACCACCGCCAGCCAGCTGTGCCTGGGCGGCCTGATCAAGCATGTCGCGGCGGTCGAGCGGACCTGGGTGCAGTTCATCCTGGACGGCCCGTCGGCGATGGGTGACTTCACCACCATGACTGAGGCTGACTGGGCCCGGCGGGCCGACGAGTTCCGGATGCTGCCCGGCGAGACGCTGGCCGGCGTGCTCGCCGACTACTCCGAGGTAGCCCGTCGGACCGACGAGTTGGTCGTCAGCCTGCCCGACCTGGACGCCACACAACCGCTGCCGAAGGCCCCGTGGTTCGAGTCGAGCGCGCGATGGTCGGCCCGCCGCGTGCTGATGCACATCATCGCCGAGACCGCCCAACACGCCGGCCACGCCGACATCATCCGCGAGTCCCTGGACGGCGCCAAGAGTATGGGTTAGCCAGCGGCGCGGTAGAGCGTATCGCCTCCGCACGATCAGGGGCGATACGCCCTGTGACCCCGCAAACGCCTTGCCCCATGGTCCGCGGGGCAAGGGCGTCGGGCGAGGCAGCTGACATCTACGCCTGACATCAACGGGCGCGAACGTCGGCGTATCACCGCAGTTGAGGCGTACTCGCAAGCGTCGGTACGAAGCCACTATGCAGGCCGAGAAGAGCCGCCGGACCGAACTTGTAAAGCTGCGGTCAGCGCGAGTGCTGTACAGCAGGGAGGTACAGCAACCACCGCAACCACTCTCGACCGCCGGCGGCCCCAAGCGACCGTTTGACGTGCCCAGCAGACCTCAGCGACCACCGCGCCCATAGTTCGCATCGAGGGGCGCGGGGCACGCCCGCCACGTACCCGGGCAAGGGAGCCAACCGGGGAGCCACAGAGGGAGCCACCCGGGGAAGACGTTCATGGACGACAGCGGACGGACTCGGACGCCGAAGCCGAATTGGCGCAGGTGGCGGAGGATGCGCTACTGTCTTCCACGTCGCCAAGGCGACGAGGACGATTAGCTCAGCGGGAGAGCGCTTCCCTGACACGGAAGAGGTCACTGGTTCAATCCCAGTATCGTCCACACGGCGAAGCCCCCGGCCCTGCGGCCGGGGGCTTCCTCGTGACCTCAGCTGGAGAACAGCATGTGACCGAAGCTCTTGTGGCGGTGGTGGCCGTAGTGACCGCCGTGGTGGCCGCCGTGCGGAGCACCCCAGGCGGGAGCGGCCGGGTAGGCCTGCGGGGCGGCCGGGGGCGGCGGGGCGGGCTGCGCCCACTGGGCCTCCAGGCGGGTCAGCGCCTCAAGCTCCCCGTAGTCCAGGAAGATGCCGCGGCAGCCGCTGCACTGCTCGATCTGGACGCCGTTGCGGTTGTAGGTGTGCATCGGCGCATGACACTTCGGACACTGCATGGTCGGCTCAACTCCTCGCCGGTCGGTGGTGCTTCGCCAGGTAGGGACTCACTCCCGTCCTGGTCGGTTGCAGCCTACGTCGCACATCCTTGCGCCAACTCGGGCGGGATGGTGCCCATTCGGACACAGGCGTCGACCACGGCCCGCTCCACCTCGTCCAAGGGGCGGTCGGCGGCCACGGACTTGGCGATGGCCAGGGCCGCCGTCTGCACGGTGAGGGCGCGCGCGGGGATGTCGAGGGCGGGCCAGGGGTCGCCGGCGGAAGGGACCGCGGGACCGTCCTCGTGCCGGTAGGCCGTGAAGAAGCGGGTCCACTCGTCGGGCGGGAGCAGCCCGCAGGCGTACCAGGCGGCCGGGCGGGCCAGATCCCAGGCGGGGTCGCCCACGCCGAGGTCGTCGACGTCGATGAGGAGCCAGGGACCGGTGTCCGCGGGGTGGCGTACGAGCTGCCCGAGGTGGAGGTCGCCGTGGCACAGGGTGCGGGCGGGCGGCGGGGCCGCCTCGGCGCGGGCCCAGGCCGGGAGGGCGGCCCAGGCGCGGAGAACGGGCTCGGCGGCGGGGTGCGGACCGGCCGCACACAGACGCCGGATCGCCCGGGCGGCCTTGGCCGGTCCGCGCATGGGCGGGAGGTCGGCGGGGGCCGGCGCCCGGTGCAGCCGGGCGAGGAGGGCGGCGGCCGCCTCCCAGGGGGCGGCGTCCGGCGTGTCCGGGTCGACGGGGGTGCCGTACGGCCAGAGGGTGACCAGGCGGCCGTGGAGGTCGGCGGGTGTGGGGTGGAGGGGCGCCAGAAGGATCCCGGGAAGGTCGGCGGCAGCCGCGAGGCGGAGGGAAAGCTCCCGGAGGTCGGTGCCCGGGGCATGCGCCTTGGCGACCGCGTCACCGTGCCGGACGACCGTGCCGTCGTCGCGCTCTGCGAGCACGGCATCCGGGTGCCCACAGACTCCCCCTCGGGGATGAGCCGCGCACCGGGCCTTGACGGTGAGGGCGGGCAGTACGTCGGCGGTCACAAGGCTCCCTGGGCAATACGGACTCGCCTAGAGCGTACGCGCGTGCCGGAGCCTTCCAGCCTTCTCAGTCTTTCCCCCACGACCACAGCAACCATCAATTGAGGAACCACAACGGCGACCCACCACATCCGCGAGAGCGGCGCCGGTTCAGGCGCAAAAGACAGCAACGCCCGCGCAGCTCCCCAGCTGCGCGGGCGTTTGTGCCGTCCGCCGCACCCCCGTCCCCACGGGGTTTCATGGGTGGATGTCCCCGCCCGGACCGCTCTTCCGGGCCTGGGGCGCCGCTCAGCGCCCCAGCATCACGCCCACGGACGACGCTTGTGTGACCACTGCCTCCCAGCCGCCGAAGGCGTACACGAGCAGGGCCGCCAGGGGAAGGACCATCGCGGTCGCCACCAACGGGTGGCGACGGCCCGGACGGCGCGTGCCGAACGCAGCACCGAACGCTCTGCGTCCCTGCGTGCGGATCAGTGTCCGCGGTGCCGTCTGAGCCATGGTCCCTCTCCTGACCGTTGTGCTGTTGTCGTTGGCAGCGGCGGGTGTCTGACCTCGGGGGACGAGTGCTGCACCCGCCGCTTGACCTCAAATCTAGGTGTCGGGCGGACCGGGGTCGTCATGCCCTCGTATTGATTGCCTGGCCTCCCGGAGGATGAGCGATGACCTGCGGTGTACTCCCCTGGGTGGAGGCGGGGTCCTAGGTCTCGGGGTCTTCCCCGAGGGGACGCCCGGTGTGTCCCTTCCGCTCCGAAACGTCCTCCCGCGGAACCGGCTGCTCGACGAGCGCCAGCACCCGGTTCGCCATGAAGCGCGCCGTTCGCACGACCGTACCGCTTCGGGTGACTTCGCTCACTTCCACGACTCCCCTGCGCACCGCCGTCTCCACCCGGCGGCCCGCCCTGCTCGCCACGACCTCGTAGGTGCGCGTCGTGTCCCCGGCGTCCACGACTATCTCCACACGATCACCCTTCACGGGTTCAATCCCCCTTCCGCAACGGGTGGTTGGGGTCACAGGCGGCGCGAAGCCGGCCTGTTCGCACCTCCCCTGACCACCTTTCAAGTCTCCCACCAGGCACTGACAATCGATCGGGGCGAGAGGGCGCGGCCTCTGCGCGCACCCGGCCGTGGAAACGTAAGCTGTGGCTCGTCAAACGGACCGGGCAGCGGGGATGGACATGGCGATGATGCGCCTGAGGCGTGAGGACCCGCGTGTCGTCGGCTCGTTCAGGCTTCACCGGCGGCTCGGCGCGGGCGGGATGGGCGTCGTCTACCTCGGTTCGGACAAGCGTGGCCAGCGGGTCGCGCTGAAGGTGATCCGGCCGGATCTGGCGGAGGACCAGGAATTCCGGTCGCGGTTCGCGCGTGAGGTCTCGGCGGCACGGCGGATCCGTGGCGGGTGCACGGCGAGGCTGGTGGCCGCCGATCTGGAGGCGGACCGTCCGTGGTTCGCCACGCAGTACGTGCCCGGGCCCTCCCTGCACGACAAGGTCGCCGAGGAGGGCCCCTTGACGGCCGCCGAGGTGGCCGCGGTGGGCGCCGCCCTGTCCGAGGGCCTGGTGGCGGTGCACGAAGCCGGGGTCGTGCACCGGGATCTGAAGCCGTCCAACATCCTGCTGTCCCCGAAGGGACCGCGGATCATCGACTTCGGCATCGCCTGGGCGACGGGCGCCTCGACGCTCACGCATGTCGGCACGGCCGTAGGCTCACCCGGCTTCCTCGCTCCCGAGCAGGTGCGCGGGGCCGCCGTCACCCCGGCCACGGACGTGTTCTCGCTCGGCGCCACCCTGGCGTACGCGGCGACCGGCGACTCGCCCTTCGGACACGGCAGTTCCGAGGTGATGCTCTACCGTGTGGTGCACGAGGCGCCCCAGCTGCACGGCGTACCGGACGCACTCGGCCCACTCGTCCGCGCCTGTCTGGCGAAGGACCCCGAGGACCGGCCCAGCACGCTCCAACTCTCCCTGCGACTCAAGGAGATCGCGACCCGGGAGGCGCAGGGGCTCGCGGACGTGCGGCCGCCCGCCCAGCGCGGCGAGCCGGACCGTCCCACGGAGCAGTACGCCGACCAGCGCACCCTGCGGCGTCCGCAGGGGCCGGGTACTCCCCCGCCCCGCAGCAACGGCTCCCGGCCGGGGTCGCGCCCGACTCCGGTGCAGCGGAACACGACCCGCTCCGGCGGCCGGCCCGCACCGCGCAGCGGCAGCGGACGGCCGGCACCCCGCACCACCGGGACCGGGCGGCGGCCGGCCAACCCGCGGCTGCTGCGGCAGCGGCTGTTCGTGTTCGTGGTGGTGACGCTGCTGGTGGCGCTGGGCATCGCGGCGGCCCAGGGCTGCCAGGGGCCGACGCGCGGGCTGCACCTCGGGGGCGTGCGCAAGGACGTACGGCAGGAGCAGACGTTCGCTTCCCTGCCCGGCGACGACCCGAGGGCCGACCAGTACCGCAGCGAGCCGAGCCGGGACGACTGACCGGCACGGCACACGGGGCCTGCGGCAACCGGCGGCCAGGCCCCTGGCGCGGCGGCTCTCACAGCCGCGGCAGGATCCGCTCGAAGAACTCCCGGTCGCCGTCGAAGACCGGGTCCATCGCGAGGAACTCCTCGGCGGTGACCCAGCGGGCCTCGCTGACCTCACCCGGGTCGGCGACCACCTCGTCCGTGCCCGCCTCAGCGGTCCACCAGTGCAGGCGGAAGACCCGGTCGTCGGTCTCGGACTCCCAGACCTTCGCCAGCGGGAAGACAGTCAGGCCGACCTCCTCGCGGACCTCCCTGACCAGCGCCTCTTCCTGGGTCTCCCCCGCCTCGAGCTTGCCGCTGAGGGGTGCCCAGTAACCGGAGCGCCGCGCCTCGGGGCCACGTTTGATGACGAGCACCCGGTCGGCGCGCCGGACCACCGCGACGATCGCCTCCCGCTGGGCCATCGGATCCCCGATCAGGTCTGGGGGCGGCCGGTGGCCACCGCGTAGAAGGCGACGGCTGCCGCCGCACCCACGTTGAGGGAGTCGACCCCGTGCGCCATGGGGATCCGCACCCATTCGTCCGCGGCGACCAGCGCCTGGGTGGACAGGCCGTCGCCCTCCGCACCGAGCATCAGTGCGACGCGGTCCATCTTGTGCGGCGCCGTCTCGTCGAGGGTCTTGGCCTTCTCGTCCGGGGTGAGCGCGAGCAGCGTGAAGCCCGCCTCGCGCACCGACTCCAGGCCCTTGGGCCAGGTGTCGAGGCGCGCGTACGGCACCGAGAAGACCGCGCCCATGGAGACCTTCACACTGCGGCGGTAGAGCGGGTCGGCGCAGTCGGGCGACAGCAGGACCGCGTCCATCCCCAGGGCCGCGGCGGAGCGGAATATGGCACCGATGTTGGTGTGGTCGTTCACCGACTCCATGACCACGACCCGGTGGGTGGCCGCCAGGAGTTCGTCCGCCGTCGGCAGCGGTTTGCGCTGCATGGAGGCGAGCGCGCCGCGGTGCACGTGGTAGCCGGTGACCTGCTCGGCCAGTTCCGGACTGACCGCGTACACGGGGGCGGGAAGTTCGTCGATGACGTCCCGCATGACGTCGACCCACTTGGCGGACAGCAGCATGGAACGCATCTCGTAACCGGCGTCCTTGGCCCGTCTGATGACCTTCTCGCCCTCGGCGATGAACAGGCCCTCGGCGGGTTCGCGCTTGCGGCGCAGCTCCACGTCGGTCAGACCCGTGTAGTCGCGCAGGCGCGGGTCGTCGGGGTCCTCAACGGTGATGAGATCGGCCACAGGGTGATACTGCCTTGTCCTGGGAGCGGTGCCAACGGCTGGAACGGGGCGGGTTACCCCGGGTTACTCGACGGGTCGTGGCCCTGCCTTCACGACCTCGCCGATGACGATGACGGCCGGGGGCTTCACGCCCTCGGTCCGCACGGTCCCGGCGACCGTCGCGAGCGTCGCGTCGACGCGACGCTGGGCGGCCGTCGTGCCCTCCTGGACCAGGGCGACGGGGGTGTCGGGTGCCTTGCCGTGGGCGACGAGCGTCTCGGCGATCTTCCCGATCTTGTCGACACCCATGAGGATCACGAGCGTGCCGGTGAGCCTGGCCAGCGAGGGCCAGTCGACCAGCGAACGCTCGTCATCAGGGGCGACATGGCCGCTGACCACCGTGAACTCGTGTGCGACACCGCGGTGGGTGACGGGAATGCCGGCCGCGCCCGGCACCGAGATCGAGCTGGAGATGCCCGGGACCACCGTGCAGGGGATGCCCGCCTCCGCGAGCGCCTGGACCTCCTCCATGCCGCGGCCGAACACGAACGGGTCGCCGCCCTTGAGTCGTACCACCGACTTGCCCTGCTTGGCGTGCTCGATCAGCGCGTTGTTGATGGCCTCCTGGGCCATGAAACGGCCGTACGGGATCTTCGCCGCGTCGATCACCTCGACGTGCGGCGGCAGTTCGGCGAGCAGGTCCCGGGGGCCGAGACGGTCGGCGATGACCACGTCCGCCTCGGCGAGCAGGCGGCGGCCGCGGACCGTGATCAGGTCCGGGTCGCCGGGGCCGCCGCCGACCAGCGCGACGCCGGGAGTGCGGGTGCGGTGGTGCGGAGCGACGAGCGTGCCGTCTCGCAGGCCCTCTACGACGGCGTCGCGGATGGCGGCGGTGTGACGGGGGTCGCGGCCCTTCGCCTCGGTGGTGAGGACGGCGACCGTGACGCCCTCGCTGTGACCGGTCGCGGGGGTCCAGGCGGTGGCCGCGTCGGCGTCGTCGGAGCGCACGCACCACACACGGTGGGCCTCGGCCTCCGCAGAGGCCCTGGCGTTCGCCTCGCGGTCGCTGGTGGCGATGAGGGCGTACCAGGTGCCCGCCAGGTCCCCGGGCTCGTACGGGCGCCTCAGCCAGGTGATCTCGCCCGCGTCCGCCATGGCCTCGACCGACGGGGTCGCCTCGGGGGACACGAGGTGGACGTCCGCGCCGGCCGCGATCAGCGCGGGGAGGCGGCGCTGGGCGACCTGACCGCCGCCGAGGACGACGACGCGGCGGCCGGAGAGACGGAGCCCTACGGGGTAAGGGGGGTGTTCGGCCATGGAGGTGCGGCTCCTCGTCCAGGCGGTACGGATGGGGGCCTCTGCGGCTTTGGAGCGGCCCTGACGTGGGAATTTTATGCGCAGCAGGAAGCCCGGGGCCGGGCACCCCGGGCTTCCCTCGGCACCTACTTCTCGGTTACCCCGGCCGAGTCGAACGTCGCCACCTCGTGCATCGCCCTCGCCGCGCTCTGGACGAGCGGCAGCGCAAGGAGCGCACCCGTGCCCTCGCCCAGGCGCAGGTCCAGGTCGACCAGGGGGCGCAGACCCAGCTTGTTGAGGGCGGCAACGTGGCCGGGCTCCGCGCTGCGGTGGCCGGCGATGCACGCCGCGAGGACCTCGGGGGCGATCGCTCGGGCCACCAGAGCGGCGGCGCCCGCGCTGACCCCGTCCAGGATCACCGGCGTGCGCAGGGACGCGCCGCCGAGCAGCAGGCCCACCATGGCCGCGTGCTCCAGACCGCCGAACGCCGCCAGCACTCCGATCGGGTCGGCCGGGTCGGGCTGGTGGAGTTCGATGGCGCGGCGGACCACCTCGGTCTTGCGGGCCAGCGTCTCGTCGTTGATGCCCGTCCCGCGGCCCGTCACCTCGGACGGGTCGGTGTCCGTGAAGACGGCGATCAGAGCGGCCGAGGCCGTCGTGTTGGCGATGCCCATCTCGCCCGTGAGCAGCGCCCTGTTGCCCGCCGCCACCAGGTCACGGGCCGTCTCGATACCGACCTCGATCGCCTGTTTGACCTCCTCGCGGCTGAGCGCGGGGCCGGTCGTCATGTCGGCCGTGCCCGCGCGGACCTTGCGCGGCAGCAGGCCCGGGGTGGCGGGAAGGTCCGACGCCACGCCCACGTCGACGACGCAGACCTCGGCGCCGACCTGGCCCGCGAAGGCGTTGCAGACAGCGCCGCCACCGAGGAAGTTGGCGACCATCTGGGCCGTCACCTCCTGGGGCCAGGGTGTGACGCCCTGGGCGTGGACGCCGTGGTCACCGGCGAAGATCGCGACGGCCGCGGGCTCCGGGATCGGCGGCGGGCACTGCCGGGACAGGCCGGACAGCTGTGCGGAGATGATCTCCAGCATCCCGAGCGCGCCGGCGGGCTTGGTCATGCGCTTCTGCCGCTCCCAGGCCTCGCCGAGCGCCTTGGCGTCCAGCGGGCGGATGCCCGCCACGGTCTCGGCGAGCAGGTCGTGCGGCGCCTCGCCGGGCAGCGCGCGACGGCCGTACGTCTCCTCGTGCACGACCCAGGACAGGGGGCGGCGTTTGGACCAGCCCGCCTGCATCAGCTCGGGCTCCTCCGGGAACTCGTCGACGTAGCCCACGCACAGGTAGGCCACGACCTCCAGGTGCTCGGGCAGGCCGAGCGCGCGGACCATCTCGCGCTCGTCGAAGAAGCTGACCCAGCCGACGCCGAGGCCCTCGGCGCGGGCTGCGAGCCACAGGTTCTCGACGGCGAGGGCGGAGGAGTAGGGCGCCATCTGGGGCTGGGTGTGCCGGCCGAGCGTGTGGCGGCCGCCGCGGGTGGGGTCGGCGGTGACCACGATGTTGACCGGCGTGTCGAGGATGGCCTCGATCTTCAGTTCCTTGAACTGCTTCGCCCGGCCCTTGGGCAGGGACTTGGCATACGCCTCGCGCTGACGCTGGGCCAGTTCGTGCATGGTCCGCCGCGTTTCGGCGGATCGGATCACGACGAAGTCCCACGGCTGGGAGTGGCCCACGGAGGGCGCCGTGTGGGCGGCCTCCAGCACACGCAGCAGCACGTCGTGCGGGATCGGGTCGCTGCGGAAGCCGTTGCGGATGTCGCGGCGCTCGCGCATCACGCGCAGCACGGCATCTCGTTCGGCGTCGTCGTATCCGGGTGCCGCCGGGCCGGTGGACTCTCGTACTTCTTCCACTGCGGCCGTGCTCTCTTCCTGGTCGGCGGCCCTGGTGTCCAGGTCCTCCGCCTGCTGTGCGACTACGGGCTCCGCTTCCGCGACGAGCGGCTCCGGGGCGGGTGACTCGCCCTCGCGGGGGGCGGGAACGATGGCGGCGGGCTCCTCCGTCACCGGAGCGGTGGCCCGCGGGTCCTCCTGCCCGACGGCCGCCGGAGCGGTCTCGTCGGCGATCTGCTGCTCCTGGGCGGGCAGCGACGGCAGGCTCAGGGCGTGCGGCGGGGTCGGGGCCAGATGCGGGGTGGTGGGCACGTTGCCGTCGACGGGCACGAACTGCCCGAGCGAATGGTCCGCGGGGAACTCGGGGGCGGCACCGGGGGCGTCCGCCGGCTCACCGTTCGCGGGCTGCTCGCCATGTGCCTGCTCGCTGTGGGCCCGGCCGAGGGACGCCTCGGGCGCCACGGCCTGCGCGGCGACGCCCACCGGCACCGCATGGGAGGGTTCGGCGACCGCGGACGCCTCCTCGGCGGCAGGCTGCGGCTCGGGCTCCGCGAACTGTGCCGCGGCATGCGGGATCCCGAACGCGGTGCCGGCGACCGGCACGGGCTGCGACGCGGGCGCCTGCTGGTCCGGTACGGGGGCCACCCCCGGGTCCTGGGCGTGCTGGGCCGGGTCGGGCGCGACGGTTTCGGGAATCTCGGGGGACGGCGCCATGATGCCGGAGGAGTCAAGGGTCTCGACCGCATGGTGGGACGCGCCTGCCTCGGAAGCGGACGCGGCCACCTCGGCGTGCGGCACGTCGCCCGCCGGAAGTCCGGTGTCCACTACGAGCGCGAAGGGTGCGGCGTCCTGCGCGGCGTCCGGCGTCGGCACGGATTCCGGGGCCTGGGCGGCGACCGGAGCGGGCGACCCGTCCGGCGCCGGGGACGCGACGGCTGCCGGTTCGGGGAGCTGTGGGCTCCGATGGACCGGTGAACCGTCCAGGGCGTGTCCTGCCTCGGTGGCCGGTCCGGCCCCGGGGACACCGAGCGCGCCGTCGAACTCCGGTACGGCGTACGCGGCGTACGCGGCCGGCGGGACGTCCGACGGTGCCGTCGGCGCGAGCAGGGCGTCCTGCGGCACGCCCGCCGCGTGCGGCGGCTCGGAGCCGAGGGGGCCGTCGGGACCCTGGAACGCCTCGGAACCGGCCTCAATCGCCTGCCCGTGCAGCGTCCCGGTCCCCTCCGGGGCCACGGCGACGGCCTCGCGAGCCATCGGCGCCGGCACCGGCTCGGGCGCCGGTGCCGGAACGACCGTTTCCGCAGCGGTCCCCTCGGAGCCTACCGGGGGCACGGTCTGCGTCTGCGGCGGGGCTCCCCACGGCACCGCGCCCTGCGGGGAGTTGTCCCCGAGCTGCGGCACGTCGAGGTATTCAGGGCCGGTCGTCGGCGGCCCCGAGGGGCGCAGCGGGGCGTCCGCCGGGCCACGGTCGGAGAGCGAACGCACCAGGCTCGAGGAGGTGTCCGGGGTGGGCGGGCCGAGGTGGAGCGGACGGCGCGGCGTCGCCGACTGCGGAACGGGCGCCGGGGGCGGCGTACGGACCGCGCCGACGTCGATCGAGCCGCTGTCCCGGCCGGCCGTCTCATGCGGGCCGGGCTCGTGCACGAACGGCGCCGGAGCCGGGTCGGGCTGCGGCAGTTCGTTGCCCCACGCGCCCTGCTGGCCTGGCATCAGGAGCAGGTCGTCGTCTTCGGCAGGAGTGTCGGAGTGGTCGAGGTAGGTGTACGCGCCCGGCGCGAGGACGCCCGGCTGCTCCACCATGCCTGCGTTCTCCGGCATTCCCTCGCCCGGGACCTGGCCGGTGTCGGTCATGCGTACCCCTCGCCCATCGGTTTAGTGCTTCTACGGCCGGCTCGCCCGGAACGGCGCGCCGACCGCCCGCAATGAAGAACGAGCGTGCGTGCCCAGCGGCACGAACGACCCGCCAACAATGACGACAAAGCCATTGAACGGCATTCTCCCGGTCGTCCTTCCGTCGCGGCGGGTTGATCCGCGACGGCCCGCTGTGGGCTGCGCCACGTTGCGCGCCCTCCGGTGCTCCGTACCACACCTGCCCCAAAAAGGGCGCGCTTTCCGGACATTGACTGACGACGTGCCGGATCACCCAAGTGCGGTACAACGGTCGGCCAGCCTACCGCGCCGGTAGGACAACCGGATCACGGGGCGCGTTCGGCCAGTCGCCCGCTGAGCAGGAACGCGACACTCCGTTCCTTCTCCGTCCAGGCCCGCGTGTCGAGTTCGACGGACTGCAGCAGGGCGCACTCGACGTCGTATCCGTGCTCCGACAGGTCCCTTCCGACGAGTTCGGCCGCGTCGCGGGTCGCGGCGTGCGCGACGATGCGCTGCGGACGGCGGTCGGCCACGGCCGACACGACCGCGGCTCCCCCGCCCCCGACACGTACGACGTCGGGTTCGGGCAGGTTCTCCAGGATGTGCGGGGCGGTGCCGTGCACCACCTGGAGCTGGACTCCGAAGCCGCGGCCTGCGGCGGCCGTGCGGCCGCAGGCGTCCAGGTCGCGGTCGACGGCGATGACGGCGGCTCCGCAGCGGGCGGCCTCCACGGCGAACGCTCCGCTGCCGGCGCCGATGTCCCACACCAGGTCGCCGACCCGGGGTCCCAGACGTGCGAGTTGGGCGGCGCGCAGCAGATCCGTTTCGCCTTCGCCGAGTCCGCCGCCGTACGCCTCGGCGGGCAGCGCCCAGCCGCGCGGTCCCGCACCCGGGTCGCGGCCGGCGATCCAGCCGCCGCCGTCGGCCGCCGTCACGGGTCCGCCGATGACGATGACCACGTTGGGGTCGCGCCAGGTGTGGTCGGCGGCCTTGTCGGAGGTGACGACGGTGACCTGTTCGCGGTCCGTGCCGAGCTCCTCGCAGATGACGAAGGTGCGGTGCACCCCGTCGAGGAGCAGGCCGAGCTCGGCGGGCCCGGCGCCCGGAGAGGTGAGAACAGCGACCTTGGTGTGGGCCCGGCATACGTTCACCGCACGGCGCAGGGTGCGGCGGTGTGCGACGACCACCTGTGCGTCGTCCCAGGGCATCCCGGCACGCGCGAAGGCGGCGGCCACCGAGGAGACGGCCGGCACCACTTCGACCTCGAGTCCGAACTCAGGGTCGCGCAGGGTGCGTACGACGCCGAAGAAGCCCGGGTCGCCGTCGGCGAGGACGACGGCGGTGCCGCGGTGGGCGGCGATGCGGCGGGCGGCGAGGGCGACGCTGCCGAGGCGGATGCGCTCGGCCGTCACCGGAACCTCGGGCAGCGCGAGGTGGTGGGCCGCGCCTGCGGCGAGCGTGGCGGCCCCGAGGGCGGAGCGCGCCGCGGCGGTCAGCGGCGAGCCGTCCCAGCCGATCACCGTGACCCGGTCGGCCATCGTCGTCAGTCTCCAGGGGTCTTCGCAGGTCGGCAGGGGCCAGCCCGCAGGCGGGCCCCGTGAGGGTACCTGGTCGGGCTGTACGGCAGGGCGCGGGCCGTGTCGCTTCGGTTCAGTTCCAGTCCGAGAACGACGTGAAACCACCCGAGTCCGCCAGGTGCTCGCCCACGCCTTCCAGGTCCTCGGGCAGCAGGCTCCAGACGATGAGGTCGGTGCGGACGTCGTTCCACTCGCCCTCCTCGCTCTTGGCCCGGGCTATCCAGGCGCCGCGCAGGACTCCCTCGCTGATGCAGCCGATCTTCTGCGCGACCTGCTGGGAGGCGGTGTTGTCGGCCGCGGTGCGCAGCTCCAGCCGCTCGAACTTCTGGTGGTGGAAGACCCACTGCGCGGTGGCCAGGGCCGCCTCGGAGGCGTAGCCCTCTCCGCGCGCCCAGGGGGCGATGACGTAGGCGATCTCGGCGGAGCGCACCCGCCAGTCGGTGTGCTGCAGATGCACCGTGCCGACCAGGCGCTGGGTGAGGAACTCGGTGACGGCGAAGACGATGCCACGGCCCTCGGTGCGTTCTGCGGGGGCGAGTTCGGTGATCCAGGTGCGGGCGTCGGCCTCGGTGTACGGCTGGGGCACGGAGGTCCAGGCGGTGACCATCTCGTCGTTCATCATCTCGGCGAACGCCTCGATGTCCGACTCCTCGAAGGGGCGCAGTACCAACCGCTCCGTGCTGATGGAGATGTTGGGAAAGGTGCCAGTCATGCGCCGCTCCGTAACCTTCGGAAAACCTTCAGGGCCTGCTGAACTGCCCAGCATGCAGCATGAAAGCACTGAAGCACACCACGGGGCCCTCCCCACCGCCCCAGGAGCGTGAAGAGGACCCCGGAGTGGGTCAGAAGGACGGGATGACCGAGCCCTGGTACTTGTCCTCGATGAACTTCTTCACCTCGGGCGAGGTGAGGAGCTCGGCAAGCTTCTTCACGCGCGGGTCCTTCTCGTTGCCCTTCTTCACCGCGAGGAAGTTGCCGTACGGGTTGTCAGTCGCCGACTCCAGGACGAGAGCGTCCTTGGCGGGCTTGAGGCCCGAGGAGATGGCGTAGTTGCCGTTGATCACCGCGGCGTCGACGTCGTCCAGGGAGCGCGGGGTCTGGGCCGCCTCCAGCTCCTTGAACTTCAGGTTCTTCGGGTTCTTGGTGATGTCCTGCGGGGTCGCTTCGTTGCCCACGCCGGTCTTGAGCGTGATGAGCCCGTTGGCGTCGAGCAGCTTGAGCGCCCGCGCCTCGTTGACCGTGTCGTTCGGGATGGCGACGGTCGCACCGCTCTTCAGCTCGTCGGCCTTCTCGACCTTGTGGGAGTACAGGCCGAGCGGCTCCAGGTGCACCGTGACGACGGGCACGATGTGGGTGCCCTTCTTCTTGTTGAAGTCGTCGAGGTAGGGCTGGTTCTGGAAGTAGTTGGCACCGACGGATCCGTCCTCGGTCGCCGTGTTCGGCGTGACGTAGTCGGTGAACTCCTTGACCTCCAGGTCGAGGCCCGCCTTCTTCGCCAGGTTGTCCTTGACGTAGTTGAGGATCTCGGCGTGAGGGGTGGGGCTCGCGGCGACGACGAGCGGGCCGCTGTAGTCGGAGGAGCCGACGGAGCTCTTGCCGGAGCCGCAGGCGGTGAGCCCGAAGGTGAGAACTCCGGCGGCGAGGACGGCGGTGGTGATCTTAGCGGTGTTACGCACGAAAAGTGCCTTTCCTTATGGGTGGTGCGACCCCTCGAATCAAGGGGTGTCGGCGCGAAGCGCCGTCGGTGAGCGGCGGTGATCGGGCGAGGGGTGGGGGACGGGGAGATCGAGGGCGGCGGTCTCAGGCGACGTTGCTCACGTCGGCCGTGGCGGTCTCGGCGGCGGCACCCGGTCCGGCGGGCGCCTTGTCCCTCAGCAGCCGCAGCCGGGGCGCGGCCGACGAGCGGCCGCCACGCCGGTGCAGTGCGCGTGCCGCGTAGTCGCCGGCGAACTGGATGAGCGAGATGACGACGGCGAGAATCGCCACGGTGATCCACATCATCTGGGTCTCGAAGCGCTGGTAGCCGTAGCGGATGGCGATGTCGCCGAGGCCGCCGGCGCCGACCGTGCCGGCCATCGCCGAGTAGCCGATGAGGGCGACGACCGTGGTGGTGGCGGAGGAGATCAGCGAGGGCAGGGACTCCGGTACGAGGACCCTGCGCACGACGGTCCAGGTGTTGCCGCCCATCGCCTGGACGGCTTCCACGAGCCCGCCGTCCACTTCGCGGACGGCCGTCTCGACGAGGCGGGCGAAGAAGGGGATCGCGCCGATGGCGAGAGGCACGATGGCGGCCTCCCGGCCGATCGTCGTACCGGTGAGGGTGCGCGTGAAGCTCATCAGCGCCACCATCAGGATGATGAACGGCATAGAGCGGGCCACGTTCACGACCTGCCCGATGACCTTGTTGGCGGCGACGTTCTGAAGGAGTCCGCCGCGGTCGGTGAGTACGAGCAGGATGCCCAGCGGCAGGCCGCCGACGACCGCGATCAGGGTGGACCAGCCGACCATGTAGAGCGTGTCCCAACACGCCTGGGACAGCAGGGGCTGCATCTCGGACCAGGTCACTTGGCACCTTCCTTCACCAGCTCGAGCCCCTGACCCAGCACGTCGACCTGCAGACCTTGTTCGCGCAGGAAGCCGATCGGCACGACGTTCTCCTCGTGGGGACCGGGCAGTTCGATGCGCATCCGGCCGACCTGCTTGCCGCCGACGGTGTCCATCGCGGCACCGAGGATCGAGATGTCGATGTTGTACGTGCGCGAGAGCTGCGAGATGACGGGCTGCGTGGCCGCGTCGCCGTGGAAGGTGACGTCCACGACGGTGCGGTCGTCCCCGGACACTTCGCCGCTGACCGGGAAGAGGGCGGCGGCCAGTTCGGAGCCGGGGGTGGCGAGGAGTTCGCTGACCGTGCCGGACTCGACGATGCGGCCCTTCTCCATGAGCGCGGCCGAGTCGCAGATGCTCTTGACGACGTCCATCTCATGGGTGATGAGCAGGACGGTCAGGCCCAGTTGCCGATTGAGGTCGCGCAGCAGCTGGAGGATGGAGCGGGTGGTCTCCGGGTCGAGGGCGCTGGTCGCCTCGTCGGAGAGCAGCACCTTGGGGTCACCGGCGAGGGCACGGGCGATGCCGACACGCTGCTTCTGACCGCCGGACAGCTGGGCCGGGTAGGCCTTCGCCTTGTCGGCGAGGCCGACGAGGTCGAGGAGTTCGAGGGCCTTGCGGGAACGTTCCTTCCCGGACTTGCCGAGGATCTCGAGAGGCAGCTCGATGTTGTCCTGGACGGTGCGTGAGGACAGCAGGTTGAAGTGCTGGAAGACCATGCCGATACGGCTGCGCGCCTGCCGGAGCTCCCTGCCGGCACGCGGTCCGCGGTCGGCGAGCGCGGTGAGGTCCCGGCCGGCCACGGTGACCGTGCCGGAGGTGGGGCGCTCCAGGAGGTTGACGCAGCGGATGAGCGAGGACTTGCCGGCACCGGACTGGCCGATGACGCCGTACACCTCGCCCTCGCGTACGTGCAGGTCGACGCCGTCGAGGGCGGTCACCTCGCGGCCGCGGGAGCGGTCGGCCCGGTAGATTTTCGTCAGGCCCGATGTGGTGATCACTGGGGTTTCCGTCACTGTCGAGTGCAGGGCGTGGGTGTGCGCCGGGCACGGGTGCATGCGTGAGAACGCGGCACGGTTCTCGTGATGGCGATCGAACCGGGGAGAACGTGTGCGCGGAGAGGCTCAGTCACGTACGCGGCAGGCGTACGGACACGCCACGGCGGTCTCGCTTCGGGGCGCGAGGCTCTGGGTGGTGCAGGGGCCCTCTAGCAGGCGCACATTCGACACATACAGCGAGCACCGGGCGTCATGGTCGCCTCGGTCGCAAGGGTGCGGCTGCTCGTCGTGGTCATGAGACCAAGTAAAGCAGACGCACAGCCGCACCCGGTTCCGGCTGTCCGAATAGCGGACAGCCGTGGGCGCATTCAGCCGCGTACGGAGATCTCCACCGTGCGGGCAGCGACCAGGGCGGACACGGCCGAGAGGTCCTTCACCACCAGATCGGCGTCCAGTTGGTGGGCCTGGTGTGTTGTGGCCAATGCCACGGTGGTCATCCCGGCTGCGCGGCCGGCCGCCAGGCCCGCGGGGGCGTCCTCGAAGACGACGCAGCGGGAAGGTTCGACGCCCAGCTCACGGGCGGCGAGGAGATAGGGCTCGGGGTCGGGCTTGCCGCGGCTGACGTCGTCGGCAGCGACGAGGGTCTTGGGCCGGATGCCGACGGCCTCGAGCCGGGCCTCGGCGAGGCGGCGTGTTGCGGAGGTGACGACGGCCCAACGGTCGGCCGGCAGCGCGTCCAGGAACTCCCGGGTGCCCGGAAGCAGATGGACACCCCCGTTCGGCACGTCCTCGACCTCGAGTCGCTCGATACGGGCGACGGCCTCTGGGACGACGTCGGCCGACAGCAGGTCGGCGGCTATCTCCACAGCCGTGCGACCGTGGAGCTCGATGCTCCCGAACTCCTCCGCGGTGACCCCGTACTCCCGCGCCCATTGTGTCCAGCACCGCTGGACCGACTCGAGGGAGGAGACGAGCGTCCCGTCGTTGTCGAACAGCAGGGCGTCAGCATGGATCTTCATACCCTTGACCCTACGGAGACAGTCCGGGGGCGAGCGCATCGGGTCTTTTGGACCGTAATAGGGTCACGGCATGCTTGATGCCCTGACGCTGGTGACCGGTGTCGCCGCGCTGTTGCTCGCCGCCTGGTGCGGCTGGGCGGCCCACCGTGATCAGCCCACGAAGGACTGGCACTTCATCGGCATGGCCGTGGTGACACTGCTGGCCGTGATCCAGCTGGTCGTGGGCATCGTCCAGCTGGCACGCGGCGAGAAGCCGGGACAGGGCACGACGATCTTCGTGGCGTATCTGGTCGGTGCCGTCGCATGCATCCCGGCGGCGGGATTCATGTCGCTGGCGGAGCGCACGCGGTGGGGCTCGGTGACGGTCGCGGCCGGCGGTGTGGTCCTCGCCGTGCTCGAGGTGCGGCTCCATGACATCTGGGGAGGCTGAGATGGCGGCCACGGAGGAGAAGCCGGCGAGGACAAGGCTCGTCGGCGGTCCCGGCATGCTGCTCGTGTGGCTGTACGGCGTGATGGTGGTCGGCGCGGTGTCGCGTTCGGTCGTACAGATCTCGACGCAGTTCGACAAGGCCCCGCTGGCGTACTCCCTGTCCGCGGTCGCCGGAGTCGTCTACGGCTTCATCACGTACTCCCTGGTGCGCGGCGGCGAGACGGCACGCAGGGCGGCGCTGGTGTGCTGCGCCGCCGAGCTCGCGGGCGTGCTCACGGTCGGCACCTGGACGCTGGTCGCACCGTCCGCCTTCCCCGACGCGACCGTGTGGTCGGACTACGGCATGGGGTACGTCTTCATCCCCGTTCTGCTGCCGCTGTCGGCCATCTACTGGCTCCGCAAGGCCGGCACACCCGGGCAGCCGGACGCGGCCTAGTCCCCCGCCTCCGGACGTTACGCCGTCGTCGCGTACGACCCCGACCCCACCGGAGCCTGCTTCTCCAGGACGATCATCGGGACGCCGTCCTTGCCCTGGGACGTGCCGACCGCCTCGTAGCCGACGCGGCGGTACAGGCGGAGGTTGCCCTCGCTGCGGTGGCCCGTGCTGAGGCGAAACTTCTTCGCGCCGCGCTCCTCCATCAGCGCCGCCTCCGCGGCGCGCAGCAGCCGGGCGCCGATGCCGTGACCCTGCAACCGCGGGTGCACACACAGCTTGCCGATGGACGCGGCGCCGTCCTCGGTCACGCTGCCGCGCACCGAGCCGACCACCTCATCGCCCAGCCGCGCCACGAACACGCAGTCCGAGGCGACCTCCTCACGGACCGAGTCGAGGCTCTGGACGAGCGGGTCGATGCGGTAGTTCCCGTACAGCGCGGCCTCGCTCTGGAAGCACAGGTACTGCAGCCTGAAGATCTGCTCGGCGTCCTGCTCGGTCGCCACAGAGATGGTCACGCTCATGCCCATGTGCGCACGCCTCCCGCTCACCTGATCGCCGGTTGTCCCTCACTCCTATCCCCGCGGTTCGCAGGCCGCAACCTCCGCCGTCAGCAATCGGCGCAGACATTCCAGGCATTTGGAGCGTTCCGGGCCGAGACTACCCTGTGAGATACCCAACTCCCCTGCGATTTCCCGATAGGTGAGGTCCTGGGGAGCGAGCAACGCCGCAAGGAGACGGGGACAACGGCCGGGAAGGCGGCGAACTGCCGCGTGCAGGGCCCGGCGGCGGGCCGCCATGAGCGCCTGCTGCTCGGGACCGTGGCCCGTGTCGTCGGCCGGCTCGGCGCGGTAGGGCAGTTCGAAGCGGGAGGCGCGGCGCGCGCGGCGCGCCTCGGAGCGGACAGCCCGGCGCAGCCATCCCTGCGGGTCGACGAGCGGCCGGTCGGCCGCGAGCCGTTCCAGGAGGCGTAGCCACACCGCCTGTTCCAGATCGCCCGGCTCCACCCCGCACCCAGGTGCCTCCGCCGAAGCCTCGGCGGCGAGCAGGGGCCGCAGGACCGTGAGCATCTCGTGGGTCATGTCCGGCGTGACGCGGCCGCCCCGGCTACGGGTTGCCGGGGCGGCCGAGAGTCACGCGAACCGGGGTGAGCGCGTCGCTCGTTGACGTGGTCGGCGGTTCAGCCGCGCAGGAAGTCCTCGCGGGCGAGCAGTCCGGTGTCGGCGTTGTCGGTGAAGACGCCGTCGATGCCGGTCGCGAAGTACGCCTTGAAGGCGCCGAAGACGTCGCCGTAGGCGTCCGCGTCCGTCCCCTTGCGGAAGTCCGCGGGAAGGAACGGGTTCTCGTTGCGCATCGTGTACGGGTGCAGGATCAGGCCCACCTTGTGCGCGTCGGAGACGAGCGTGGTCGGCTTGCTGAGGTTGCCGTTCGCGTCCTTCGGGATGACGAGGTCGAGGGTCGGGCCGATGCCCTGCGCGTAGCCGGCGATCTCCCTGAGGCCCTTCGGCGTGATCAGGTCGGCGACCGTGCGCGGGTCGCCCGCCTCGACGAAGTCCCAGGGGCGGGTGTTCGCGCCGGACAGCAGGACGACGAGCGGGTTGTCGACGAGCTTGTTCAGACGCTCGATGCTGCTGGGCTCGAAGGACTGAAGGATCACCGGCGAGTTCCGCTTGTCCTTGCCGTACTTGCGCAGCAGCTTGGCGACCCGCTCCTCCAGGCCCAGGCCGAGCTTGCGGAAGTAGGTGGGGTGCTTGGTCTCGGGGTAGATCCAGACCTGCTTGCCGCGCTTGCGGGTCTGCTCGTCCTGCCACTGCAGGACCTCTTCGAAGGTGGGGATCTCCCAGCGGCCGTTGTAGAGCGTGTTGTGCGGGCGGTTGGCCGGGATGCGCTCGACGGCCCGCAGCGTCTTCAGCTCGGCGAGCGTGAAGTCCTCGGTGAACCAGCCGGTGGTGGACACGCCGTCCAGGACCTTCGTCTTCTTGCGGTCCGCGAACTCCGGGTGGTCGGCGACGTCCGTGGTCCCCCCGATCTCCGGCTCGTGTCGGCACACGAGGTGGCCGTCCTTGGTGGGCACCAGGTCGCCGGCCTCGACGATGTCGGCGCCCAGGTCGAGGGCCAGCTGGTAGGAACCGAAGGTGTGTTCCGGCCGGTAGCCGCTGGCTCCGCGGTGTCCGATGATCGTGGGCACGGGCAGGCTCTTGAGCCCGTCGCCGTGCCGCGCGTCCGCTCTCGCGGCGCCGGGCAGTCCGAGGACCGCTCCGCCCGCGCCGAGCACCGCGGCACCGAGCAGCGCCCGCCGTCCCGTGCCTCGTCCCTGCTCGTACGACTCCTGCGTCCCCATGAGGTCCTCCCACCACTCTGTCGAAGCGGGTCGATCGTAGGTGCGTACGGATGACGGCCGGGAGACGTACTCGGGAACGCACGGCGGACTTGGGCCGTCCTACTGGATGCATGGATGACGGCCTACAGGACACCCGAGATGACGGCCCGTCACCCGTCGGCGCGGTGTATGTCACACCCGTCCGGCGGATGACGAACGTGCAACACGACGCCACCGTAGGTAAACACTCGTCAACGACGCGTATCCACTACGTGACCCGATGTGCGACACGCCGGGGGTCACGAGTATCGTCCTCACCTGCACAGACTCATACCGCATCCCTTGACACCGGAGGGCCCGTTGTCCCGCTTCGCGCTCATCAAGGCAGTGCTCGGACCGATCATGCGCCTGATGTTCCGCCCGCAGGTGGAGGGCGCGGAGCACATCCCGGGCGACGGCCCGGTCATCCTGGCCGGAAATCACCTCACCTTCATCGACTCGATGATCCTGCCGCTGGTCTGCGACCGTCAGGTCTTCTTCATCGGCAAGGACGAGTACGTCACCGGCAAGGGCCTCAAGGGCAGGCTGATGGCCTGGTTCTTCACCGGCGTCGGCATGATCCCGGTCGACCGCGACGGCGGGAAGGGCGGCGTCGCGGCGCTGATGACCGGGCGTCGCATCCTCGAGGAGGGCAAGGTCTTCGGCATCTATCCGGAAGGCACGCGCTCCCCTGACGGCCGCCTGTACCGCGGGCGCACCGGCATCGCGCGGCTCACTCTGATGACCGGGGCGCCTGTCGTGCCGTTCGCGATGATCGGTACGGACAAGATCCAGCCGGGTGGGTCGGGGATGCCGCGGCCGAGCAAGGTCACCGTCCGGTTCGGTGAGGCCATGGAGTTCTCGCGGTACGAGGGGATGGACCGGGACCGGTATGTGCTGCGGGCCGTGACCGACTCGGTGATGACCGAGGTCATGAGGTTGTCGGGGCAGGAATACGTGGACATGTACGCCACGAAGGCCAAGGCCGCGTAGCGCCTCCGGCGGTTCTGCGGCACTTCGAGGGCGGCTCCGTTGTGGCTGGTCCGCCCACGCGGCGGAGCCGCACCATCTCACAGCCCCGGGCCCCTCAGGGGGCGCTGTCCAGCCGTTGGCCGCGCAGCAGGAACCATGCCGCCACCGCCGTCGCCAGCAGGACGGCCGCGCCCGCGCCCGATGCCAACTGCAATCCGTGGACGAAGGACCCCCGGGCTGCGTCAAGCAGTGCCCCGGACGTGGGTGACGGCAAGTGTGCTGCCGCTTCGACTGCCGCGCCCAGAGATTCATGCGCCCCTTCCGGTATGGCCGCCGGACCGCTGAAGTCGCGGTAGACGCCCGTCACGATCGAGCCGAGCAGGGCGATGCCGAGGGCCGCGCCCAGTTCGTAGGCCGTCTCCGAGACCGCCGACGCGGCGCCCGCCTGATCCTTGGGCACGCTGGAGAGGATCACGTCGGCGGTGACGGTGAACGAGAACCCGGCGCCGACACCGACGACGAGCAGGGCTGTGCCGAGCAGTGGGTAGCCGGTCGACCGGCTCAGCGTCGTCAGTGCGGCGAGGGCGAGGCCGACCGCCGCCAGCCCGCCGGAGACCACGGCCCGCACCGAGAAGCGCCGGCCGGCCCGGCCTGCGACGAGACCGGCCGCCACCGCGCCGACGGCGGCAGGCAGTTCGGCCAGTCCTGCCTCGAACGGCCGCCTGCCCTGTACCAGTTGCAGGTACTGGGAGAGGAAGAACACCAGGCCGGACATGCCGAGCACGGTCAGCAGGTCGGCGAGGACCGCACCGCTGAAGCCGCGCTTGCTGAACAGCCGCACGTCCAGCAGCGGGGCCGGCATGGTGAGCTGCCGGCGGACGAAGCCGTACACGGCGGCCGCGCCCAGCAGACCCGTGGCGAGCGTGGCCCGGGTGAAGCCGTGGCTGGCGGCCTCCTTGACCGCGTAGACGATGCTGATCATGCCGACCAGTGACAGCACGACGCTGGACAGGTCCCAGGGGCCCGGGTTCGGGTTGCGGGACTCGGGGAGCGTCCTGATGCCGACGAGGACGAGGACCACCATCACGGGCAGGTTGATGAGGAAGACCGAGCCCCACCAGAAGTGTTCGAGCAGGAAGCCGCCGGCGATCGGGCCGACCGCAGTGCCGGCCGAGGCGGTGGCACCCCAGATGCCGACGGCGAGGCTGCGCTCGCGAGGGTCGCGGAAGAGGTTGCGGATCAGGGCGAGCGTGGCGGGCATCAGGGTCGCGCCCGCGACTCCGAGCAGCGCCCGCGCGAGGATCATCATCTCCGGCGTCGACGCGTAGGCGTTGAGGACGGATACCAGTCCGAAGGCCGTGGCGCCGCCCAGCAGGATCCGCTTGCGGCCGATACGGTCGCCGAGACTGCCCATGGACACGAGCAGACCGGCGATGACGAACGAGTAGACGTCACCGATCCAGAGGAGCTGAGTGCCCGAGGGCTCCAGGTCCTCGCTGATGTAGGGGGTCGCGAGGCCGAGGACGGTCGCGTCCACGGCCACCAGCAGCACGGCGAGCACGAGGACGCAGAGCGCGAGCCACCGGCCCGGAGGCCTCTTCGCCCGCGGCGCGGCAGCCGGCTGCAGGGTGGTGGTCATGGTTCCTCTCTCCGTAGTGCGCCGCCGAGCATCAGCTCGACGATCATGTAGGTGAAGTCCTTGGGCGCGAGGCGCCCTTCCGTGACGGCCCAGGCGCCGGAGGCCATCAGGCCGAACAGGGCCTCGGTCAGCCATGCCGGGGTGAGGTCGATGCGGAACTCGCCACTCGCCTGGCCGCGCCGGAAGAGTGCGGCGATCCGGGCGTCGATCCTGGCCCAGCCCTCGTTCTGCTCCTTGCCTTCGAAGAGCTGGTTCTCGGTGTAGAGGAAGGCGAGGAGCCCCGCGGCGGACTCGATCTCGGTCACGAAGCGGCGCACGGCCTGCTGGGCCGAGCCCTCGTCGAGCCGCGCGGCGGCCAGCGCCGCCTCGCACTCCTCGATGCCGAGCGCCTCGAGCGCCCGCACGAGCACGTCGCGCCCGGCGAAGTGGCGGTGCAGCGTGGCCCGGCTGATCCCGGCCGCCTTGGCGACCTCGTCCATGGTGGCGGTGGATTTCCGGGTGAGCAGGGCGGCTGCGCTGCGCAGCACGTGGTCACGATCGAGGGCCATGAGACAAGCATAGGCCATATGAGACATCAATGTCTCACGAC
This sequence comes from Streptomyces sp. NPDC022910, assembly GCF_055561075.1. Taxonomy (NCBI): domain Bacteria; kingdom Bacillati; phylum Actinomycetota; class Actinomycetes; order Kitasatosporales; family Streptomycetaceae; genus Streptomyces; species Streptomyces sp. NPDC022910. The sequence continues at coordinate 62,734 of NZ_JBVHHL010000006.1, read as the reverse complement.
CGACCTGCTCTACTGACGTCCGGAGACCGACCCCCGGCAGGAGGCGGGCGGATACACGGTCGCGCATCTCGGTGACGCGCCGGTCGCGGCCCCCTCTCCCCTGTACCAGGAGGCGCAGCCGGTCGCCTGCAACGTGTCGTTCACTGTCGCCGACGGACGCGTCCGCCGAGGCGGCGCGGGCTGCCGGCGGGACGGTGGTCCTCGGACCGATGGACGTCTTCGACGCTGGCCGCTTCACGGTCGCCCTCGATCCCGCAGGCGCGTCCTTCCAGATGTGGCTTGCAGGTCTCACTGCCGCCACTTTTTTCAGGATTCAGGCAGATCTCAATGCCAGGGCAGCTGTCCTCGCCGCTCCCAGTACGCCTGCGGGTCCTCGGCGAGGGCCTCGAGGCGGGCGATTTGCCCCTCGTCGAGGTCGACGACTGCGGCGTGCAGGTTCGAGGCGAGCTGGTCGACCGTGGCCGCGCCGGAGAGGACGACACCCACCCAGGGCCGGCGCAGGATCATGGCGAGGGCCACCGCGTCGCAGCCGAGGGACGTCTCCGCGGCCACGGACTTCAGCGCCTCGGGCGCGTGCGGGTCGGCCAGCCGTCCGTTGGCCATGCCCTCCTTGACGATCACCGTCAGACCCGCGTCATGGGCCTCGGCAAGCGCGGGAGCGGCCGAGGTCTCCAGCACGTTGTACGTGGACTGGACGGTGCGGAACAGGGGCTCGCCTTCGACCGTGACGGCGAGCGCGGCGCGGATCGCGTCGGCCTGCGCCGGGCCGCTGGTGGAGAAACCGATCGACGTGCCCTGCGCGGCGGCCTCGGCGAGCCTGGCGTGCAGCTCCTTGTCGGTGAGGGCGGGGCTGTCCGGGGTCACCGAGTGGATCTGGTAGAGGTCGAGCCGGTCACCGAGCAGGGCGGCGGTCTCGGCGCGCTGCCGCTCGAACGTAGCGACGCTGTGGTCCTTGACCTCGTGCTGTTCGGCCTCGGTGCTCCAGCCCGCGGTGTAGGTGTAGCCCCACTTGCTGCCGACGACGACGTCGTCGATGTCGGGGCGGACACCCAACCAGTCGGCGAGGAACTCCTCGGAACGGCCGTAGGAGCGGGCCACGTCGAAGTAGCGGACGCCCTGGGCGTAGGCGGCGTCGAGTAGTTCGTGGGTGCGCTCACGCAGGGCGTCGACGCTGCGGACGGGCGGGAGATCCTGCTCGCGGCCGAGGTTGATGTAGCCGGGACGGCCGACGGCGGCCAGGCCGAGGCCGATGTGGCAGGTGGGAGTCGTCGCTGAGGCGAGGCGGGCGAAGGGCATCGCGGGCTCCGTTCGGTCGGCTCCTTGGGCTGCGACCAACCTAACCCGTGATGCCCTTCGCGTACGCGGCCTGCTACTTCTTCTGCTTCGCGGTGGCCCACACGTGCTGGGCCGCCACGTCCGCCTTCACCTCGGCGAGCTGGACGGCGACCGCCTCGGGTGCCGTGCCACCGCGACCGTTGCGGGAGGCGAGGGCACCCGGGACGTTGAGGACGGACCGTACGTCGGGGGTCAGATGCCCGGAGATCTTCGCGAACTGCTCGTCGGTGAGCTCGTCCAGCTCCTTGCCCTCGGCCTCGGCGGCCTTGACACACTCGCCCGCGACCTCGTGCGCCACGCGGAACGGCACGCCCTGCTTGACCAGCCACTCGGCGATGTCCGTGGCAAGCGAGAAACCGGCCGGGGCCAGCTCCTCCATGCGCTCGCGGTGGACGGTCAGCGTGGCCATCATGCCGGTGAAGGCCGGGAGCAGGACCTCCAGTTGGTCGATGGAGTCGAAGACCGGCTCCTTGTCCTCCTGAAGGTCGCGGTTGTAGGCGAGCGGCAGGGCCTTCAGCGTGGCCATCAGCCCGGTGAGGTTGCCGATGAGACGGCCGCTCTTGCCGCGCGCCAGCTCCGCGATGTCCGGGTTCTTCTTCTGCGGCATGATCGACGAGCCGGTGGAGAAGGCGTCGTGGAGCGTGACGAAGGAGAACTCCTTCGTGTTCCAGATGATCACCTCTTCGGCGATGCGGGAGAGGTTGACGCCGATCATCGCGGTGATGAAGGCGAACTCGGCGACGAAGTCGCGGGAGGCCGTGCCGTCGATGGAGTTGGCCGAGCTGCCGTGCTCGAACCCGAGGTCCTTGGCGACCGCCTCCGGGTCGAGACCGAGGCTGCTGCCCGCGAGCGCGCCCGAGCCGTACGGCGACACGGCCGTGCGTTCGTCCCACTGGCGCAGCCGCTCGGCATCCCGGGACAGGGCCTGGACATGGGCGAGGACGTGGTGCGCGAAGAGCACGGGCTGGGCGTGCTGCAGGTGGGTGCGGCCGGGCATCGCCACGTCCGGGTGGGCCTCGGCCAGGCCGACCAGGGCGTCCTGGAGGTCGGCGATCAGACCGCCGATGGTGCGGGCGTGGTCACGCAGGTACATACGGAAGAGGGTCGCGACCTGGTCGTTTCGTGAGCGGCCCGCGCGCAGCTTTCCGCCGAGGTCGGGGCCGAGGCGTTCGAGGAGGCCCCGCTCCAGGGCCGTGTGGACGTCCTCGTCGGCGATCGTGCCCGTGAAACCGCCCGAGGCGACGTCCGCTTCGAGCTGGTCGAGCCCCGTGAGCATCCGCGTCAGCTCGTCGTCCGTGAGGAGACCCGCCTTGTGCAGCACACGTGTGTGGGCACGGGAGCCGGCGATGTCGTACGGCGCGAGCCGCCAGTCGAAGTGGACGGACGCGGACAGCTTCGCCAGGGCCTCGGCGGGACCGTCGGCGAAACGGGCGCCCCAGAGCCGTACGTCACCGCTGTTGCTGCTCACTTGCGTTGCTCCTCGAAGATGGCGATGTGCGACCGCCTCCCCGCTTTCGCAAGCAAGGAGGCGGCTTCAGGCTAGTGCGTGTCAGGCGACCCGGGGTTACGCCAGATCGCGCTTGGCGGCGATCTTCGACGACAGGCTGTAGATGTCGATGAAGCCCTTGGCCGCGGCCTGGTCGAAGGTGTCGCCGGTGTCGTAGGTCGCGAGGTTGAAGTCGTACAGCGATGACTCGGAGCGCCGGCCGGTGACAACCGCGCGGCCGCCGTGCAGTGTCATGCGGATGTCACCGGACACGTGCTGGTTGGCCTCGTTGACGAAGCCGTCCAGGGCGCGCTTGAGCGGCGAGAACCACTGGCCGTCGTAGACGAGTTCGCCCCAGCGCTGCTCGACCTGCCGCTTGTAGCGGGCGAGTTCGCGCTCGACGGTGACGTTCTCCAGCTCCTGGTGGGCGGTGATCAGGGCGATCGCGCCCGGAGCCTCGTAGACCTCGCGGGACTTGATGCCGACCAGCCGGTCCTCCACCATGTCGATCCGGCCGATGCCCTGGGCGCCGGCGCGCTCGTTGAGCTGCTGGATGGCCTGCAGGACCGTGACGGGCTTGCCGTCGATGGCGACCGGGACGCCCTCCTTGAAGGTGATGATCACCTCGTCGGCCTCGCGGGGCTCGGCCGGGTTGGAGGTGTACTCGTAGATGTCCTCGATCGGGGCGTTCCAGATGTCCTCCAGGAAGCCCGTCTCGACGGCGCGCCCGAAGACGTTCTGGTCGATGGAGTACGGGGACTTCTTGGTGGTGGCGATCGGGAGCTGCTTCTCCTCGCAGAAGGCGATCGCCTTGTCCCGGGTCATCGCGTAGTCGCGGACCGGGGCGATGCACTTGAGGTCGGGGGCGAGGGCGACGATGCCGGCCTCGAAGCGGACCTGGTCGTTGCCCTTGCCGGTGCAGCCGTGGGCGACCGTGGTGGCGCCGTGCTTCTTGGCGGCGGCGACGAGGTGCTTGACGATCGTCGGCCGGGAAAGCGCGGAGACCAGCGGGTAGCGGTCCATGTAGAGGGCGTTGGCCTTGATCGCCGGGAGGCAGTACTCGTCGGCGAACTCGTCCTTGGCGTCCGCGACCTCGGCCTCGACGGCACCGCAGGCAAGCGCGCGCTTGCGGATGACGTCCAGGTCCTCGCCGCCCTGGCCGACGTCGACCGCAACGGCGATGACCTCGGCGCCCGTCTCCTCGGCGATCCAGCCGATGGCGACGGAGGTGTCCAGACCGCCGGAGTAGGCGAGTACGACGCGCTCGGTCACGGGTTTCTCCCTCACAGTGCATTCGCTGATATGCATGAGTATGCAGCACCCTGCATGGTTCGTCAATCCGGGGCGGATGTGGTGCGGCCCGCGGCCGCCACCCGGTCGTTTCGCAGGGGCATTTTCGAAACCCTTGAACGCGCGAAATCGCTTTCCCGTATCTCTCGCCGGACGCAGGCGCCGCGTTCGTAAGAGCAACGGCGCCAGGACCCTGGCGGACCCCGGCACCATCACCTGCCCCGATGTGAAGTCGCAGCTCCCCGCGATCCCCGCCTCCGCCCAGGCCGAGGTCACCCGCAACCGCGACCTGCTCGACACCCAGATCGCCGAAGCCGACAAGCGCCTGGTCGACACCGTGGGCCAAGGCGGCCCCAACTTCGTGCAGAACGCGATCCTCGGCCCCCTCAAGGACAAGCGGGCCTCGCCGATCGACCGCATCGCCATCGTCATCGGGCGCACCTCGGCCGAACCGCAGGGCCTCGACTCCCTGGCCACCTGCACGCTCACCAAGTGACGTGACGGGCGCCGTGGCCGCCCCACGCCCCGGCCGGGGCGGCCATGGACGGGCACGAGGCGCACACCGTACAACCGGACGGCGCAATTCCTTAGACGAGCGAAAGAATTTCCCCAATAATCGTTAGACATGGGAAAGACTTATGAGCGCATAGACGGCAGACTGCGTACGTTCATCGAGGAGCAGCCCCTCTTCTTCACCGCCACCGCTCCGCTGTCGGGCGACGGCACGGTCAATCTCTCCCCCAAGGGACTCAAGGGGTCCTTCGCCGTCATCGACGAGCTCACCGTCGCCTACCTGGACTTCGCGGGCAGCAACGCCGAGACCCTCGCCCACCTGCGGGAGAACGGCCGGATCACCCTCATGTGGTGCGCCTTCCAGGGCCCGCCCAACATCGTGCGGGTGCACGGCCGCGGTGAGCCGGTCTTCCGCGACGACCCCCGCTTCAAGGAACTCCTCACCCACTTCCCGGACATCGACCCCGCCCTGCACGGACTGCGCGCGATCATCGTCGTGACGGCCGAACGCATCCGGGACTCGTGTGGCTACGCGGTGCCCTTCATGTCGTACGAGGAGGACCGCAATCTGCACGGCAGGCGCTTCGCACGAGAGGACGACACGTCCCTCAGTGACTACTTCCGGGGGAAAGAGCACATCGAAACCAGTCTGGACGGCCTGCCGGGGCTGCCGTTGCCACTGCCGCCGTCTACGTTCTGAGCCATGCTCCCCGGTATCGTCGCCGCCCTCACCTCCGTCTCCCTCCTCCTGCTCGGCGCCGGACCCGGCGCCGCCGAGGAGGTACCGCTGCCCGAGCGGCTGGCGGACACCGGCGGCGGCACCCAGCTGATCACCGCCAAGGCGCCCACGACCGGCGCGACGACGGGCACGGTCACCTGGTGGGACCGCCGGGGCGGACAGTGGGTGAAGGCCGGTTCGGCGGCCGCGCGCTTCGGTGCGAACGGGCTCGTCGAGGGTGGCTCGCGCACACAGGGCACGAACACGACGCCGACGGGCCTGTACGACCTGCCGTACGCGTTCGGCATCAAGGCCGCGCCCACGGGCACGAAGGCGCCGTACCGGCCGGTCCACCAGGACTCGTGGTGGTGCCAGGACAGTGACTCCCCCTCCTACAACCGCTGGACGGAGCCCCTCCCGCCCGACTGCCGGGCCGCCGAGTCCGAGCATCTGATCACCTACGACCCCCAGTACGGGTACGCCCTCGTGATCGGCTTCAACTACGACAAGCCGGTGCGGGGGCGCGGCGCGGGCATCTTCCTGCACGTCAACGGCAAGGGGGCGACGGCAGGCTGTGTGTCGGTGCCGCAGGACGCGATGCGGCGGATCCTGCAGTGGGCGGATCCTTCGCGGGAGCCGCACATCGCGATCGGGACGGCGAGCGGGGCGACCGCGATCACTCGTTACTAGCCCCGCCTGCTGGCAGCCGCACCGTGAACGTCGTCGATCCAGGGCGGCTCTTCAACCCCACACTCCCCCCGTGCGCCTCCGCCACAGCAGCCACGATCGAGAGGCCGAGCCCGGCGCCGCCATGGTTGTCCGGGCGGCGCCGGTGGTCGGCCCGAGTGAAGCGTTCGAAGACGCCCGGCCGGATGTCGTCGGGGACTCCCGGGCCGTCGTCGTGGACCGTGAGTACGGCGGCCGTGCCGTCGGATCGCAGCGAGACGGTCACCTTCGTGCCCTCCGGCGTGTGCAGACGCGCGTTGGCCAGCAGGTTGGCCAGCACCTGGGGGAGCCGGTGCTCGTCACCGGTCACGGTCACCGGCTCCTCGGCCAGCTCGAGCGCCCATTGGTGACCGGGACCGGCCGCGCGCGCGTCCGTCACCGCGTCCAGGACCAGGCGGGTGAGGTCGACGGGGCGCCGCTCCAAGGGGCGGCCCGCGTCCAGTCGGGCCAGGAGCAGCAGATCGTCCACCATCTCGCCCATGCGCGCCGACTCCGCGCTGATCCGCTCCAGGGCGCGGATCACCTCCGCCGGGACCGGGCCCGGGTGCAACAACGCCAGTTCCGCGTGGCCGCGGACCGAGGCGACCGGCGTGCGCAGCTCGTGGCTGGCGTCGGCGGCGAAGCTGCGTAGCCGTTCCTGGCTGGCGTGCCGCTTGGTCAGCGCGTCCTCGACATGGCCGAGCATGCGGTTGAAGGCGGTGGCGACCCGGCCCACCTCACTGCGCGGCTCGTTCTCGGGGGCGCGCGGCGGCAGCGCGACCTCGCCGCTGGCGAGCGGGAGTTCACTGACCCGGGTGGCGGTCGCGGCGACCCGGCTCAGCGGCCGCAGGGACCAGCGCACCCACAGGGCGCCCGCCACACCGGTGACCGCGAGGGCCGCGCCGAAGACGACCGCGGCGACGAGCTCCAGGCGGTGCACCGCGGCCTCCACCGGCTCCAGGGGCAGTCCGGTGATCAGTACGTCGCCGTCCAGACCCGTGGTCGCCATCAGGCGGTATCCGCCGAGGGACGACAGACGGACGCTGTGCCCTTTGCCGTCCGTGGGGACCACGGCGAGGGTGTGCTCGTCCCGCGCGCTCAGCGGAGCGCTCAGGCCGGTGGTCTCGTTGCCGGGGCGGACCACCGCCGCGTTGGTGACCGTTTCCCCGACCAGCCGTGCGCCGAAGGTGCCGGCGGACTGTTTGCGGGTGTCGCCGTGCTCGTCGCCGTCGTGGTCCGAGGGCTGGAGGCCGTGTTCGAGGCTCGCCGGGAAGCGGGGGCCGGCATCGTGCAGCTGCTGGTCCAGCCGGCCGGTGAGGAACCCGTCCAGCTCGACCACGGCGGCCACCCCGACGGCGGCGCAGCTGAGTGCCAACAGCACGACGAGCCCGGCGGTGAGCCGCGCGCGCAAAGTGCGCGGCCGGGGCAGACGCCGCACCCACCGCACCGCTCGACGCAGCCCCGTCCTCACCGGGCCACCGGCTTGAGCACGTACCCGGCCCCGCGCACCGTGTGGATCATGGGCTCCCGGCCCGCGTCCACCTTCTTGCGCAGATACGAGATGTACAGCTCGACGACGTGGGCCTGGCCGCCGAAGTCGTACGACCACACCCTGTCGAGGATCTGCGCCTTGCTGAGCACGCGCCGGGGGTTGCGCATCAGAAACCGCAGGAGTTCGAACTCGGTGGGCGACAGCTCGACCAGCTCGCCGTCCCGGGTCACCTCGCGGGCCTCCTCGTCCATCACCAGGTCGCCGACGGCCAGCCGCGGCCCCTCCTCCAGCTGCCGCGCCATGCCTGCGCGGCGCAGCAGTCCGCGCAGCCGGGCGACGACCTCCTCCAGGCTGAACGGCTTGGTCACATAGTCGTCGCCGCCCGCCGTGATCCCGGCGATGCGGTCCTCGACGGCGTCCCGTGCGGTGAGGAAGAGCACACACACGTCGGGCTTCACGGCATGCAGGGAGCGCAGCACGGCGAAGCCGTCCGTGTCCGGGAGCATCACGTCCAGGACGACGGCGTCCGGCATCAGGTCCTGGGCCTCGGCGACGGCCGTGGCCCCGTCGCCGGCGGTGCGCACCTCCCAGCCCTCGTAGCGCAGGGCCCCGGACAGCACCTCGGCGAGGTCCGGGTCGTCGTCGACCACGAGGACGCGCAGGGGTGTGCCGTCGGGGCGGGCGAGGGCGGGGCGGCCGGAGCGGGGTGTGTCCATGGCACTTACCAGGATCCCCCGTCCCGGGAGCGCTCGGCGACGCCCGTCCCTCTGAGTTCGCTATGAGTGCCGCGGCACGTCCGTCGCGAGCTCCCTGCGCGGAGTCCCCTTCCTCCGCCTTCTTCAGAACCGGCTCAGATTCCTCAGAGCCGCCTCAGAAGTTCCGCCTGCACAGTTGCGTCCTCGACGCCGGAAAGGAACGGACCATGACCACGGTGTACCAGCAGCAGGCGCCGCCCGTGCCGCCGCTCGTCAGGCGCTCCCCGGCGGTCCCGGTGCTGGCTCTCCTGTGGGCCGGGGCGGCCGCCGTCATCGCCCTGTGGTGGCAGGACACCGGCTCGGTCGTGGGCACGGCCGGCTGGCTCATCGGCGCGGGGCGGATCGCCGGGCTGCTGAGCGGCTACTCCTGCGCCGTGCTGGTCGGGCTGATGGCCCGCGTGCCGATGCTGGAGCGGCGGATCGGCTCCGACCGGGTGTCGCGCTGGCACGCGATGGCCGGGCGGTACACGATCTGCCTGCTGGTCGCGCACATCGTGCTCATCCTGACCGCGTACGCCGCCCAGGACCACGCCTCGGTCGTGCACGAGGCGCTCACGGTGGTCTTTGACTACCCGGAGATGATCAAGGCCTCCCTGGGCACGATCGTCCTGTTCGCCGTCGGGATCACCTCGATGCGCGCCGTCCGCCGACGTACCCGTCACGAGTTCTGGTACTACGTGCACCTCCTCACCTACGCCGCAGTCTTCCTGGCCTTCGGCCACCAGCTCGCGCTGGGCGCGGAGTTCGCCGGGAACGCCGTCGCGAAGGCAGCCTGGTACGTGCTGTACCTGGGCGTCGCCGCCCTGGTGGTGTGGTTCCGGATCCTCACGCCGGTACGGCTCAACCTGCGCCACCGGCTGCGGGTGGAGGCGGTGCACCAGGAGGCCCCGGGGGTGTGGTCCGTCGTCATGCGCGGACGGCGCCTGGACGAGTTGGGGGCCGAGCCCGGCCAGTTCTTCCGCTGGCGGTTCCTGACGGAGGGCCTGCGCTGGACGTCCACGCCGTACTCGCTGTCCGCGCCACCGCGCCGGAAGCAACTGCGCATCACGGTCAAGACGCTCGGCGACCACAGCGCGTCCGTGGCCCTGCTGCGGCCGGGCACCCGGGTCTGGGCGGAGGGGCCCTACGGTTCGCTGACCGCCGACCGACGGAGCTCCGGCAGGTCCCTGCTGATCGCCGGCGGCGTCGGAGTCACCCCGCTGCGGGCCCTGTTCGAGACGCTGCCGGGTGAGGTGACACTGCTGTACCGGGCGCGCTCGGCCGAGGACCTGGCACTGGGCGCCGAACTGGAGGCGATAGCCCGCTGGCGCGGCTCCCGGGTGCTGTACGCCCTCAACGGTGAGGACGGCTCGCGCCCACGCCTCACGCCCGGCGCACTGCACGGCGCCGTGCCCGACCTCGCCGACCACGACGTCTTTCTGTGCGGCCCGCCCGGATTCGCCGAGGACATGTACGAGGCGCTGCGCGCGGCCGGGGTCCTCGACCGCCGTATCCACCACGAGTCTTTCGAGCTGTGAGGCCGTCATGCACGCGTTGAAGAGGAAGAGCCCGCTGCGCCGCATCGTGCTGGCGAGCGCCGCCACCGTCTCCGGGTTGGTGCTGCTGCTGTCGCTGAAGCCGCACACCACACCCGATGTCGCCGTGGCCGCACCCTCGTCCGCACCATCGAGCAGCGCGAGCGTGTCGAGCGGATCAGGTGGATCGAGCGGATCGAGCTCCAGCGGATCCAGCAAGTCCACCGGGACCAAGACCGTCACCGGAGATTCGGTCCAGACCCGCTGGGGGCCCGTCCAGGTCCGGATCACGGTGAAGAACGGCAAGCTCACCGACGTCACGGCGGTGACGTATCCGCAGGAGAACCCGAGGGACCAGGAGATCAACAGCTACGCCATCCCGCAGCTGAACCGGGAGGCGCTCGCCGCGCAGAGCGCGAACATCGACGGCGTCTCCGGAGCCACTTACACAAGCCAGGGTTACCAGCAGTCACTTCAGTCGGCACTGGACTCCGCGAACAGCTGAACGCACCGCGGTTTCGCCACGTACCTCTGGGCCAAGGGGCCACTGGCCTCACCCCGTCCCACGAGGACCACGGAGGAGACCGTGTCCACGATCGCCGGTGGCCGCGCCGCGCGGCGCCAGACGATGCGCGCCATTCGCCCACGCCGCTCCCCTGCCGTCCCGCTGCTGGTCGCCGTATGGGCGGGCGCGGCGGGCGTCATCTGGCTGTGGTGGATGAACACCCCGTCCATCGCCGACAACAACAGCAGGATCCTCAACGCGGGGCGGATCACCGGCCTGCTGGCCGGCTATCTGATGGCACTGGTCGTGCTGCAGATGGCGCGGGTGCCCGCGCTGGAGCGCCGGGTCGGCTCCGACCGGGTCGCGCGCTGGCACGCGATGACCGGCCGGTACACCGTCTGCCTCGTCCTCGCCCATCTCTTCCTGACCATGTGGGGCTACGCCCTCCAGGCGGGCAAGGGGCTCGGCGGCATCGTGCAGCAGACCATCGACTCGGTCAACCAGTTGCCGGACGTGGGCAAGGCCGCCGTCGGCACGGGTCTGCTGGTGCTCATCGCGCTGATCTCGATCGGCCCGATCCGCCGCAGGCTCTCGTACGACCTCTGGTACCACGTCCATCTGCTCACCTACGCGGCCACCTACCTGTCTTTCTGGCACCAACTGTCGACCGGCAACGAGTTCACCGCCCAGCCTGAGGCCAAGACCGCCTGGTACGCGCTGTACGGGTCGGTGACCGCGCTGGTGATCTGGTACCGGATCATCACCCCGATCCGCCTGAACATGCGCCACCGGCTGCGGGTCGAGGCGGTCATCGAGGAGACGCCCGGGATCGTCTCGGTGCTGATGACCGGACGGAAGCTGCACCGGATGGGCGCGGCGGCCGGGCAGTTCTTCCGGTGGCGGTTCCTCGCGCCCGGCATGCGCTTCAGCTCGCACCCGTACTCACTGTCTGCGGCGCCCCGCCCCAACATGCTCCGTATCACGGTCAAGGCGATCGGCGACCACAGCTCCGCGCTGCGTGACCTGGAGCCCGGCACCCGGGTGTGGGCCGAGGGACCGTACGGGGCGCTCACCGCCGACCGGCGCAGCCGCGGCAAGGTGCTGCTGGTGGCCGGGGGCGTCGGTATCACGCCGATGCGGGCGTTGTTCGAGACCCTGCCCGGCGCCGCGGGCGACCTGACGCTGCTGTACCGGGCCAACAGCACCCAGGACCTCGCCCTGTGGGACGAGCTGGCCCAGATCGCCGAGGAACGCGGCGCCCGGCTGATGTACGCGGTCAACAGCCCGGACGGGGAACGCCCGGACATCTCCGCGGACACCCTGCGCCGGAAGCTGCCGGACATCGAGCGCCACGACGTCTTCATGTGCGGGCCGCCCGGCTTCGCGCAGCAGGTGTACGAGGCACTGCGCGGCGCGGGGGTCCCTGCCCGCCGCATCCATCACGAGTCGTTCGAGATGTGAGCGACGGGAAATCAGGAGCTCAGGAACGATGAGGAAGAGCCACCCCATTCGGCGTGCCGTGCTCGCCGGCGCCGCCACCGTGTCCGGGATCGTGCTGCTGCTGACGCTGAAGCCGGCGTCGGACCCGTCCTCGGCCCAGGCGGCGGGCGGGGCCGCGCCACAACAGACCGCGGCAGCCCAGGAGTCGCCGCAGGGCGGCAGCTCGCAGCAGGCGGGCGCGCAGACCGTCACCGGCGACGTGGCCCAGACGCAGTACGGCAACGTCCAGGTCCGCCTGACCCTCGAGGGCAGCAAGATCACCAAAGTCGAAGCCGTCCAGGCACCCAAGGGCGGCGTCAGCGACCAGAAGACCGCCCTGGCCGTACCCAGACTCAACCAGGGGGCCGTGGCCGCGCAGAGCGCGCAGATCGACGCGGTCTCCGGCGCGACGTACACCAGCACCGGGTACAAGCAGTCCCTGCAGTCGGCGATCGACAAGGCGAAGTCCACGTCCGGCGGCAGCGGTTCTTCAGGGTCCGCCGACAGGTCCGGTTCGTCTGGGTCGTCGGGATCGGTGGCCCAGGCACGCACGGTGACGGGTAACGTGACCCAGACGCAGTACGGCCCCGTCCAGGTCCGCCTCACCCTCGAAGGCGGCAAGATCACCAAGGCCGAGGCCGTCCAGGCGCCCGAGGGCGGCGTCAGCGACGAGAAGACCGCCCTGGCCGTACCCAGACTCAACCAGGAGGCGGTGAGTGCTCAGAGTGCGAACATCGACGCGGTCTCCGGCGCGACGTACACCAGCGCCGGGTACAAGGAGTCACTGCAGTCGGCCCTCGACAAGGCCGGTGGCTGAGTGGTCGATCAGGTGACCGACCCCGCCGGGGCACCGCCCGCGCTGCGGCACGCGGAGGAGGTGATGGGCACCGTCGTGTCCTTCGACGTGCGCGGCGGTGAACCCGGAGCCGTGCGGACCGCGCTGGAGGAGGCGATCACGGGGCTCCACCGCGTGAACGAGGTGTTCAGCACGTACCGGGAGGACAGCCAGGTCTCCCGACTGTCCCGCGGCGAGCTGACCGTGCAGGACTGCGACCCGGAGGTCGCGGAGGTGCTCTTTCTGGGCGCCGAGGCGGAGCGGCACAGCGACGGCTGGTTCAGCACGAGGTACCAAGGGCGGATCGACCCGACCGGGATCGTGAAGGGCTGGGCGGTCGAACGGGCGGCCCGGCACCTGGCGGCGTCCGGGGCGAGCGGGGTGAGCGTCAACGGCGGCGGGGATGTGCAGATGTACGGCGTGCCCGGGCCGCACCGCCCCTGGCGGGTCGGCGTGTCGGATCCGCTGCGCCCCGGCGGGCTCGCTGCGGTGATCTCCGCGGCGGGCGCCCACGAGCTGGCCGTTGCCACGTCGGGGACCGCGGAGCGCGGCGCGCACATCGTGGACCCGCGTACCGGCAGGTCGGCGGTCACCGATCTGGTGGCGGTGACCGTGGTGGGCCCCCGGCTGACCTGGGCCGACTGCTGGGCGACGGCCGCGTTCGCGATGGGCTCGCGACAGGCGCTGGACTGGCTGGAGTCCCTGCCGGACGTGGAGGCCCTGCTGATCACGGCCGGCGACGAGGTGCGCTGCACGGGAGGACTGGCGGCGCGCCTGGGGTGACCCCGCGAAGGAGGGGCGTACCGGCTCCGGTACGCCCCTCCTTCGCGTGTCTCAGTGGTTGTTCTGCGCCAGCCGCAGCAGGTGGTCCGCCAGCGCCTGGCCGCCGCTCGGGTCGCGGCTGATCAGCAGCAGGGTGTCGTCGCCCGCGATCGTGCCCAGGATGTCGTGCAGTTCCGCCTGGTCGATCGCCGAGGCCAGGAACTGGGCCGCACCCGGCGGTGTGCGAAGGACCACGAGGTTGGCGGAGGCCTCCGCGGAGATCAGCAGCTCCTGGGACAGACGCCGCATCCGCTCCTCCTTGGCCGACTCGCCCAGCGGTGCGCGCGGGGTGCGGAAGCCGCCCTCGCTCGGGACCGCGTAGATGAGGTCGCCGTCGGTGTTGCGGATCTTCACCGCGTTCAGCTCGTCGAGGTCCCGGGAGAGCGTCGCCTGCGTGACGTTCAGCCCGTCGTCGGCGAGGAGCTTCGCCAACTGGCTCTGGGAGCGCACCGGTTGCCGGTTGAGGATGTCCACGATCCGTCGGTGGCGTGCGGTGCGGGTCTGCGGCACGGAGGGCCCCGCGTGCTCCTGGTCGTGCGCCTCACTCATCGTCGTCTCATTCCCCGGATCGTCCGTCCCCGTTCACTGCGTCGAGGACACCGGGAAGCGCCCGGACAAACGCCTCCACTTCGTCATCGCCGAGGTTCAGCGGCGGCATCAGCCGTACGACGTTCGGGGCGGGCGCGTTCACCAGGAGACCGGCGTCCTGAGCCGCCTGCTGCGCATGCTGCGCGAGCGGCTCGGTGAGCACGATACCGAGGAGCAGGCCGGAGCCCCGGACATGGCGGATGAGGGGGTGCCCCAGCGACTCGATTCCGTCGCGCAGCTTCTCGCTCTGCCGCTTGACGTTCTCCAGGAGGCCCTCGGCCGCGATGGTGTCGAGGACGGCGAGCCCGGCGGCGCACGCGACGGGGTTGCCGCCGAAGGTGGTGCCGTGCTGTCCCGGCTGGAGCAGCTCGGCGGCCCGGCCGAAGGCGACGGTGGCGCCGAGCGGCAGCCCTCCGCCGAGCCCCTTGGCGAGCGTGACCACGTCCGGCAGGACACCCTCATGGGCCTGGTACTCGAACCAGTGCCCGGTGCGGCCGACACCGGTCTGCACCTCGTCGAGGACGAGCAGCGCCCCGGTGGCGGCGGTGATCGCGCGGGCCGCCTTCAGGTAGCCGGCGGGCGGGACGACCACTCCGTTCTCGCCCTGGATGGGCTCGATGACGACGAGGGCGGTCTCCTCGGTGACCGCGGCGGCCAGGGCCTGGGCGTCGCCGTACGGCACATGCGTGACATCACCGGGCAGCGGCAGGAACGGCTCCTGCTTGCCGGGCTGGCCGGTCAGCGCGAGGGCGCCCATGGTGCGGCCGTGGAAGCCGCCCTGAGCGGCGACCATGTGGGTGCGCCCGGTCAGCCGGCCGATCTTGAAGGCTCCCTCGTTGGCCTCGGCGCCGGAATTGCAGAAGAAGACCTTGCCGTCCCGGCCGAAGAGCTCCAGCAGCCGTTCGGCGAGGGCGACGGGGGGCTCGGCGATGAACAGGTTGGAGACGTGGCCGAGGGAGGCGATCTGCTTGCTCACGGCCTCGACGACGGCCGGGTGGGCATGGCCGAGCGCGTTGACCGCGATACCGCCGACGAAGTCGAGGTATTCCTTGCCGTCGGCGTCCCACAGCTTCGTGCCCTCACCGCGGACGAGGGGCAGCCTCGGGGTGCCGTAGTTGTTCATGAGCGCGCCCTGCCACCGCTGGGTGAGCTCCTCGTTGCCCGAGACGGCGGTCATTCCGGTCGTTCCGGTCATTCGGCGGCCCCCTGATCGCATGCATCGGGCACGACCATGGTGCCGATGCCCTCGTCGGTGAAGATCTCCAGCAGGATCGAGTGCTGGACCCGGCCGTCGATGACGCGGGCTGTGTTGACGCCGTTGCGCACGGCGTGCAGGCAGCCCTCCATCTTCGGCACCATGCCGGAGGACAGCTCCGGCAGCAGCTTCTCCAGTTGGGAAGCGGTGAGGCGGCTGATCACCTCGTCGGAGTGGGGCCAGTCCTCGTAGAGGCCCTCGACGTCCGTGAGGACCATGAGGGTTTCGGCGCCCAGTGCCGCAGCAAGTGCCGCAGCCGCCGTATCAGCATTGACGTTGTAGACATGTCCGTCGTCCTGACTGCGGGCGATGGAGGAGACGACCGGGATGCGGCCGTCGGCGAGCAGGGCCTCGATCGCGCCCGTGTCGATCTCGGTGATCTCGCCCACCCGCCCGATGTCGACCAGTTCGCCGTCGATCTCGGGCTGGTGCTTGGTGGCGGTGATGGTGTGCGCGTCCTCACCGGTGAGGCCGACGGCGAGCGGGCCGTGCTGGTTGAGCAGCCCGACCAGCTCGCGCTGCACCTGGCCGGCCAGCACCATGCGGACGACGTCCATGGCGTCCTCGGTCGTCACCCGCAGGCCCGCCTTGAACTCGCTGACGATGCCGTGCCGGTCGAGGGCGGCGCTGATCTGGGGGCCGCCGCCGTGGACGACGACGGGCCTGAGCCCCGCGTGCCGCAGGAAGACGACGTCCTGGGCGAACGCGGCCTTCAGCTCCTCGTTCACCATGGCGTTGCCGCCGAACTTGATGACGACCGTCTTGCCGTGGTGCCGGGTCAGCCAGGGCAGCGCCTCGATGAGGATCTGCGCCTTGGGCAGCGCGGTGTGCTTACGGGTCGTTGCGTTGCTCATGAGGAGTAGGCGCTGTTCTCGTGGACGTAGTCGGCGGTGAGGTCGTTGGTCCAGATGGTGGCGGTCTCGGAGCCGGCGACAAGGTCCGCGACGATGTGCACCTCGCGGTAGCGCATGTCGACGAGCTCCCGGTCCTCGCCCACGGAGCCGTTCTTGCAGACCCACACGCCGTTGATGGCGACGTTGAGCTGCTCGGGCTCGAAGGCGGCCTTCGTGGTGCCGATCGCCGACAGGACGCGGCCCCAGTTGGGGTCCTCGCCGTGGATCGCGCACTTGAGGAGGTTGTTGCGGGCGATGGAGCGGCCCACCTCGACGGCGTCGTCCTCGGTCGCGGCGTTGATCACCTCGACCTTGATGTCCTTGCTCGCACCCTCGGCGTCGCCGATGAGCTGCCGGCCGAGGTCCGCGCAAACCTCGCGTACGGACTCGGCGAAGTCGTCGTAGTCCGGGGTGATCCCGGACGCGCCCGAGGCGAGCAACAGCACGGTGTCGTTGGTGGACATGCAGCCGTCCGAGTCGACCCGGTCGAAGGTGACCTTGGTGGCGGCGCGCAGCGCCTTGTCCAGCGTCTCGCTGTCGACATCGGCGTCCGTGGTGAGGACCACGAGCATGGTGGCCAGGCCCGGCGCGAGCATGCCGGCGCCCTTGGCCATGCCACCGACGGTCCAGCCTCCGCCAGTCACGACGGACGTCTTGTGAACGGTGTCGGTGGTCTTGATGGCGATGGCGGCCTTCTCGCCACCGTGCTCGGACAGCTGGGCGGCGGCCGTCTCGACACCGGGGAGCAGCTTGTCCATCGGGAGCAGGACGCCGATGAGCCCGGTGGAGCAGACGGCGACCTCGATCGCGCCCCGGCCGAGGACGTCGGCCGCCTTTTCGGCGGTGGCGTGCGTGTCCTGGAATCCCTTGGGACCCGTACACGCGTTGGCGCCACCGGAGTTGAGGACGACCGCGGAGAGCTGACCGGCCTTGAGGACCTGTTCGGACCACAGCACCGGCGCGGCCTTCACACGGTTGGAGGTGAAGACGCCCGCGGCGGCACGGCGGGGCCCGTTGTTGACCACGAGGGCCAGGTCCGGGCTGCCGTTCCCCTTGATCCCGGCGGCGATGCCCGCAGCCTGGAACCCTTTTGCTGCCGTGACGCTCACGGTGCGACTCCGATCGTGGAAAGCCCGGTGGTCTCGTCGAGCCCGAGGGCGATGTTCATGCTCTGGACGGCACCGCCCGCGGTGCCCTTGGTCAGGTTGTCGATGGCACTGATCGCGATGATGCGGTGCGCGGCGGCGTCGTACGCGACCTGCAGCTGAACGGCGTTGGAACCGTAGACGGACGCGGTGGCGGGCCACTGCCCCTCGGGGAGGAGGTGGACGAAGGGTTCGTCGGCGAAGGCCTTCTCGTAGGCGGCGCGGACGGACTCGGCCCTCACGCCGGGCTTCGCCTTCGCGCTGCAGGTGGCAAGGATGCCGCGCGGCATCGGCGCGAGGGTCGGCGTGAAGGACACGCAGACCCCCTCTCCGGCGGCCGCGCTCAGGTTCTGGATCATCTCGGGGGTGTGCCGGTGGACTCCGCCGACGCCGTACGGGGACATCGACCCCATGACCTCGCTGCCCAGCAGGTGCGGTTTGGGCGCCTTGCCCGCGCCGGAGGTGCCGGAGGCCGCGACGATCACGGCCTCGTTCTCGGCGAGCCCGGCGGCGTACGCGGGGAAGAGCGCGAGCGAGGCGGCGGTCGGGTAGCAACCGGGCACCGCGATGCGCTTGGACCCCGTAAGCCGAGTGCGGGCACCTGGCAGTTCGGGAAGGCCGTAGGGCCACGTCCCGGCGTGCGGGGAGGAGTAGAACCGCTCCCAGTCGGCCGCGTCCTCCAGCCGGAAGTCGGCACCCATGTCGATCACGAGCACGTCCGGCCCGAGCTGCTCGGCGACGGCGGCGGACTGCCCGTGGGGCAGGGCGAGGAACACGACATCGTGCCCGGCGAGGACGTCGGGCGTGGTCTCCTGGAGTGTCTGGTCGGCCAGCGGCAGAAGGTGCGGCTGGAGCGCGCCGAGCTTCTGACCCGCGTTGGAGTTCCCGGTCAGGGCACCGATCTCGACCTCGGGGTGCGCCAGTAGCAGACGCAGCAGCTCCCCACCCGCGTACCCGCTCGCTCCGGCCACCGCCGCACGTACCGCCATGGAACCCTCCTCTAGATGGCATGACTATACGCTTCGCTGCACGTTTATGCAATCCCGGAGGCCGAACCGGGCGCCGCCGGTTGTGAGCGAGCGTTTGTTCAAGGGCCGCTGCGCAGCTTGCGAAGATCGGAGGGGAGCTGTTCCACCTGCCGCCCCGCAGCCCCGAACACCACGAGATCGAAGGCGTCTGGCGCGCGGCCAAGTACGAGGACTACCCCCACCGCGCTCACACCACCATCGAGGCCACCGGCACCGCCGTGGACCAGGTCCTCAGCCGCCAGCGCACCCGCATCCACCGATCAGCAGCGAGCGTCACCAAAGCCGCTTGGTCGCGGCAGCCTCCTTACCGGAGGATTCTGGGGCTTCGCCCCCAGACCGCGCTTACGGCTGGAAGTACTCCGACATCAGGCGGCTGACCCATTCCGGCTGCTTGATGTTCTCCGGGCGGAATTCCTCCATCGTCGGCTTCAGATCGATGACAGGGGTGCCCGAGACCGCGTCGAGGCCCACCACCGTCAGTTCGCGGCCGTGGACGGACTCGATGGCGCAGCACGTTACCCCGATGCGGTTCGGTCTGCGGGGGCCGCGACCGGCGAAGATGCCGACGGGCGGGAGGTCGGAGCGGCCCCGGTAGGGGCGAGGTTCGCGGTAGTCGTCGCTTTCCGGGAACTGGTCGAAGATGAAGAGGACTTCCACGTGGGAGAAGCCCTCCAGACCCTGGAGGCACGCCTCGCCGAAGCGCTCGTCGATGGTGATCGTGCTGCGGACGGCACCCCAGTTGTCCGTGTGCTGGACGTCCGTCCGGTCGTTCCGGACCGTACCTATCGGTGTGATCTCGAAGCTCGGCATGGCCAGAGGCTATCCCCACCGCGCCGATACCCGCGTCGAGGCGATCGGCACCACCGTGGACCAGGCCCTGACCCGCCAACGAGCCCGCATCCAACGATCAGCAGCAAACTTCACCGACGCCGCTCAGCCCGGTGAACCGACCAGTCACAGGGGTGCGTCGGCGAGCACGTGTGCTTCGGCGTGCTGGGGCAGCGAGCTCGGCCCAGCACTCGCGTGGCGCAACGACCTCCGGGAGATGGCGACGCGCTCGACGGCGTTCGGGCCTCGCCGACAAGGAAAAGAACTTCTGTTTCCGTGGCTGCATCCGTAGACCGATGGGACATCCCCCTGGCCCAACGACGCGTACCGCCGTACGCGGCGCGCCACCGCTTCGCGAGAAGCTTGTCAGTTCCATTGGACGGCGAAAGGCAAAGGCAAGGAGAGCTCTCTCCTTGCCACTCTCAACGTATAGCGCGCTGGGGGGCTTGCGGCAAGACCCGGGTCACGGCGCAGAATCGTCGGCCGATGCCACAACCTGCGGAATTGGGGGGCACGACGTGCGTGTGTTGTCGACGTATGGGGGACGCGGTGACGTCGAACCAGTGGTGGGACCGGCAGTGCGGTCGCCAGCGCTCGGGGCGGTGGTGCGGGTGTGCGCGCCACCCGACTGGGCGGAGCGGTCGGCCCACTTGTCAAAGGGAGGGGAGCCAGAGACGAGGACGTGCCTGACAAGAGGTTCGACAGAGCTGGAGGCGCCGGTGATTCGATCGGCCGCCGCAGTGCAACGGGACACGACTGCCTCGGAGGTATCGCGATGATCGAGCAGTACGTGTGGGGTCTTCAAGAGGTTGACGAGACGCAGGTCGCGGTCGTCGGCGGCAAGGGCGCTCACCTGGGCGGGCTGTCGCGGATCGAAGGCATCCGCGTGCCGGCCGGCTTCTGCGTGACGACGGACGCCTTCCGGCGGACCATGGCGGAAGCGCCGTCGATCGACGATCGGCTCGATCAGCTGTCGCGCCTGCATCCGGACGACCGTGAGGAGATCCGCACGCTCAGCGCGGAGATCCGCCGGACCATCGAAGGGATCGCCATTCCGGGCGATCTCGCGACGGCGATCACCCGCGCGCTCGCCCAGCTCGGCGAACAGGCCGCCTACGCCGTCCGATCCAGCGCGACGGCAGAGGACCTGCCGACGGCCTCCTTCGCCGGCCAGCAGGACACGTACTTGAACGTCGTGGGGCCGGCGGCGATCCTCCAGCACGTCAGCCGGTGCTGGGCCTCGCTGTTCACCGAGCGGGCCGTGACCTACCGCCAGCGGAACGGCATCGACCACCGTACGGTCCACATGGCCGTGGTCGTGCAGCAGATGGTCTTCCCGCATACGGCAGGCATCCTGTTCACGGCCGACCCGGTCACGGGCAACCGGAAGGTCGCCACCGTGGACGCCGGCTTCGGCCTCGGCGATGCCCTGGTCTCCGGCCTGGTGAACCCGGACGTCTTCAAGGTGCGACACGGCGAAGTCGTCGCCAAGGCGATCGCCGCCAAACAGCGTGCCGTTCAGGCCCTGCCGGCTGGCGGTACGCAGGAGGTGGCGATCGACTCGCAGCGGCGGGAGGAGCCGACGCTGACGGATGCGCAGGTCGTGCGGCTCGTGCAGATCGGGCGGCGGATCGAAGCGCACTTCGGCCGCCCGCGGGACATCGAATGGTGCCTGGTCGACGATGACTTCTGGATCGTCCAGAGCCGGCCGATCACGACGCTGTTCCCCATCCCGGAGACCGGCGACCAGGAGAACCACGTCTACGTCTCCGTCGGCCATCAGCAGATGATGACCGACCCCATGAAGCCCCTGGGGTTCTCCATGTGGCAGCTGACGGCCATGGTGCCGATGCACGAGGCCGGCGGGAGGCTGTTCGTCGATGTCACCCGGCGCCTGGCCACGCCCGCGAGCCGCGCCGGCCTCCTGGACGTCATGGGGAGAGGCGATCCGCTGGTCAGGGACGCTCTGGAGACCGTCCTCGACCGCGACGACTTCGTCCCGTCGCTCCCGGACGCGGGTCCCGGCGGGCCGCCGGCCAGCGGTGCGTCCGCCCGGATCGAGACCGATCCGGCCATCGTCACCGAGCTGATCGAGCGCAGCCAGGCGTCCATCGCCGCCCTGGAGCGCGACATCCGGACGAAGACCGGACCGGCGTTGTTCGCCTTCCTGCTGGAGGCCTTCGAGGAGCACAAGCGGGTCCTCGGTGACCCGCTGAACATGCAGGCGATCACGGAGGGGATGGAGGCCACATGGTGGCTCAACGACAAGCTGGAGGAGTGGCTGGGTGAGAAGAACGCGGCTGACACGCTCACGCTGTCCGCCCCCGACAACGTCACGTCGGAGATGGGACTGGCGCTGCTCGACGTCGCGGACGTGATCCGCCCGCATCCGGAGGTGGTGGCGTTCCTGCAGGGCGTCGAGGACGAGGGCTTTCTGGACGAGCTGGCGAAGCTCGCGGGCGGGACCGAAGCGCGCGACGCCATCGAGTCCTACCTCGACCGGTACGGCATGCGCTGCGTCGGCGAGATCGACATCACGAGGCCACGTTGGCGCGAGCGCCCCACCACGCTCGTGCCCGTGATCCTCGACAACGTCAGGAACTTCGAGCCGGGCGCCGCCGAGCGGCGCTTCGAGCAAGGGCGACAGAAGGCGCAGAAGAAGGAACAGGACGTGCTGTCACGCTTGCGGGCCCTGCCGGACGGGGACGAGAAGGCCGACGAGGCCAAGCGGATGATCGACCGGGTCAGAACCTTCATCGGGTACCGGGAGTACCCGAAGTACGGCATCGTCAGCCGCTCCTTCGTCTACAAGCAGGCCCTGCTGCAGGAAGCCGAGCGCCTCGTGCAGGCCAACGTGCTTCCTGAGAAGGAGGACATCTTCTACCTCACGTTCGAGGAACTCCACGACGTCGTGCGCACGAACCAGGTGGATGACCAGCTCATCCAGCAGCGCAAGGACGCGTTCCGGTCGTACCACGCGCTCACACCGCCCCGGGTGCTCACATCGGATGGTGAGGCCGTCACCGGGGCGTACCGGCGCGACGACGTGCCGGCCGGCGCCCTGATCGGCCTACCGGTTTCCGCCGGGACCATCGAGGGAAGGGCCCGCGTCATCCTTGACATGGGGGAGGCCGACCTCGAAGCGGGCGACATCCTGGTCACGACCTTCACGGACCCCAGTTGGTCGCCGCTGTTCGTCGGAATCGCGGGCCTGGTGACGGAGGTGGGCGGCCTGATGACCCATGGCGCAGTGATCGCCCGGGAGTACGGCTTGCCGGCCGTCGTGGGCGTGGAGCAGGCCACCCGGCTGGTCCTGGACGGGCAGCGGATCCGCGTGCACGGAACCGACGGGTACGTCGAGATCCTGCCTTGACCGAGCACACCGAGAAGCCCCATCCGTAGCTTGGACCAAACAACGCCGAGCAGTTGATGACCACCCCACGACCGCCGCCCGCAACGCGGAGGCTGGTTGGCGAGCTGAGCATTGCGGCTGGTGGGCGAGTTGATCTCTGTTGGGCGACGGTGTGGATGTCGTTGCGGAGCGGGTGCATAGGATCGCCGGCATGGCACTGCGACCTGTTCAGGTGAACATAAAGGCTCTTGATGACTCGGAGGTCGGCCGGTTCTGGGCGGAGGCGCTCGCTGGAGTGTTTCCAGCGAGGGCCCCGGCGTGACCAACGTTGAACCCGGCGGCGGCTTCGTCTGGCCGGACCCGGTCGCCGTCTGCATCGACGTCGTTGCCGTCCCGGAACCCAAGACCACAACGAAGAACCGTGTGCACCTCGATCTCGCCACCACCTCTGCGGCCCATCAGGCGGAGTTGGTCGCGCGCCTCGGGGCTCTCGGTGCGACGCCCGCCCACGTGGGCCAGGGCGACGTGCCGTGGACGGTCCTTGCCGACCCGGAGGGCAACGAGTTCTGCGTGCTGCAGCCTCGGGAGATCTACCGGGACACCGGGCCGATCGCCCGGGTGGTGGTCGACTGCGTGGATCCGCGGGCCATGGCCCGGTTCTGGGGTGAGGCGAATGGACTGGACCCTGCATGAGGTGACTGACGATCATGCGGTGTTGCGCTCCGCCAAGGGTGTCGGCCCGTATCTCGAGTTCCTCCGCATGCCCGGCGTGAAGACCGTGCCGGACCGCGTCCATCTTGACCTGCTGCCGTACCCCGGTGACGACAAAGCAGCGGAGGTGAGCCGGCTGCGGGCCCTCGGCGCCACCGACCTCGACCTCGGCCAGGGCGACGTCCCGTGGACGTGCCTGGCCGACCCGGAGGGCCACGAGTTCTGCGTCCTCGGCCCGTCCTGACGCGGAGCCTTGGCCACACCCCGACACGTGTGCCTTGTGTGCTCATGCGCCATGACTCCGGGTGGGTTGGGATGCGGCGTCTCGGTCGATTCGGGCGGCGAGAGCTTGCGTGTCGGGGGCGAGATCAGCTCGCCCGCCAACCACAACACTCAACTCGCCAACTGATTCCTGATGTCGTCTGTCAAGCCGCGAGGGCGACGAGCGGTGTGGGCTTGTTGCATCGGCCGTCACGTAGGAGGCCCCCCAGGACATCGACGCGGCGACGAGCGAGAGCGAGCACGGCCTGGGTGCGGCTCTTTCCCTCGGCGCGCTTGAGGTCGTAAAACCGACGGGATTCTGTGCAGTGCGGGATGCTGAACATCATCGAGGTAGAGAAGACCCGTTGGAGTGGCCGACTGTAGCGCTCGGGGCGGCGGAGGTTGCCGCTGATCTCGCCGGAATCGCGAGGCACCGGCGCAACGCCACCGAAGCCGGCAAGACGGCCAGCGGTACTGAAGGCAGCCATGTCGCCACTGGTTGCGGCCAGGGACTCTACGCCCAGGCAGGACCAGACGCCCGCCGGACCGTCCGAGCCGCGACGTGCGGAGCATCCGTATGCTCCCGGCATGAGACTCTTCCGGCCGCGCGGCCGAGACGACGCCGGGCAGATGGCGAGATCCCCCTTGGCCCAGGCCACGGCCCTGTACCAGGCCGGGCGCTATGCCGAGGCGGAGGCCGAGGCCCGCGCCGTGGCCGCCGCCCGGCCCCGGCTGCGCGACGACTTGTACGCACCGCTGGCGCTGAGCATCGCCGCGCTCGCGACGGGCGCCCAGGGCCGCCACGCCGAGGCGCTCGCCGGATACGACGCACTGCTGCCCGTCTTCGGCAGGATCTTCGGCGCCGAACACCCGCAGACCCTGAAACTGCGCTCGGACCGCGCCCAGACGCTGAGCGCGCTCGCCCGGCACGCCGAATGCGAGGCGGAGTGCGCGGCCGTCGCCCGGGCCGCGACCCGCGGCACCGGGCCGGAGATGCCGCTCATATTGGCGGCCGCCCGCAACGGACTCATCTACGCCCTCAACGCGCAGGGCCGCCACCCGGAGGCCGAGGCACTCGCCTGCGAGGCCCTCGCCGCCCATCGCGTACCGGATCGGCTCACCCTGGTCCTGCGGCTCGGCCTGGCCCGCAGCCTGGGCGGCCAGGCCCGCCACGAGGAGGCTCTCGCCGAGGCGGAGCGCGCCGACGAGCTGCGCCGCAGCCTTCCCGAGGAGCAGCGCCGCCCGGAGACCGGCGCCGTCGGGCTGGCCCTGGCCGGCGCCCTGCTGGGGCTGGGCCGCAGTGCTGAGGCCCGCACCCGGGCCTCGGCCGCCCACGACGCCTGCCTGGCCGCCCTCGGCCCGGACCACCGCCGCACTGCCGAGGCCCGGGCTCTGCTCGACCGCATCGACGGCGCTTGACCCGCTCCCCACCCGCCCACCGCCGAACCCACCGCCGGCTGCTTCACCAGGGTGAATCCGAGTTGCTGGATGACGACGTCAACGACGCCCACCACGGTGCCCTTGAGAACCCCCTCCCGACATCGGGCACGCATTCGTGCGCGCATCAGGGAATGCCGGCGTGGGTTCGCGCACCCGAGGCACGCCGTCGGCGGACGGCGGTGAGAGCGGCGAGCAGGATCAGGGCCTGGAGCGAGGCGCCGCCGACAGCCGCGCCCAGCCGCAGACCAGGCGGGTGGAACGAACACGTGAGGCTGGTCGAGGAGCCGTCGAGGGGGACGGCGATCAGCCCGTGGTACTCCCCCGCGGGCACGGCGGGAGCGTCGCCCGTAGCGCAGCGCCAGCCGGCGATCCGGGGGGCAGCGACGACTGCGGTTCCGGTGCTGCCCGCCGGGAGTTCGGCCCGGATGGTGCCGTCGGAGACGGTCAACTCCTTGGCGCCGGTGGATTTGAGCCGTTGGACGACCGCGCTCAGCCCGGTGGTGTCAAGACAGCCGACCGCGCCGTCCGGGATGAGGCTCGTCCGGTCCGGAGACAGTTCGATCAGGAGGCGGCCGGAAGCCGGAACCCGTCCGAGGCGCTGCATGGCGGCGATCTTGGTGAAGCCGTGGTCGGACCTGAACCGCCCGGTCAGGCCTCGGGCCGCGGCGCCGGTGAGTCGCGCGGTGCCCGAGAAGTTCGGCGCCCACAGGTACACCTCGCTGCCGACCGGGCAATCGGCCGCGATCGTCGGCCTCGGCACGGCGTTCCCGGCGGGAAGGGCGCCGAGGCGCAGGCCCCGTCGCTCGGCGTCACTACGGTCCAGCGGCTTCCCGGCACGGTTGCGCACCGTGAGGCGGGGCACGGTGTACACCCGGCTGCCCAGCAGCAACTCCTGATTGCGGTACGGCGAGGGCCCCCACACGGACATGCTCGTGCGAGCGGGGCCGGACGACCGCACTGTGACCAGGGGCGGTACGTCCTGACTGGTCACGGTCACCTGGCTTCCGTCCTGCGGGAACCAGTTCTGATGCGGGTCGGGCGGGGAGTGCACGCGTGCCCCGACGGAGAAGATCACGTCCGTGACGGCGTTGTCGAGGCTCTGCAGGTTCCGGCCCCGCGAGGTCCAGCCGCCCCCCAGGGCCATGACCATGCGGCTGAGGACGTCTGAGGTGTGGCTGCTGTAGTACTGGGCGCCCTGGCCGCCCACGAGCAGCGGGTCGTTGCCGACCGTCTGCTCCCGTCCCGGATCGGTGCGGTACCGGGGCCAGCCGTCGGCCTTCGCGATCGCCTCCGACTGCAGCTGCTGCCGTGCCCCCCAGGGGGCGTAGTCGTCCATGCGCGCGATCCGCAGCCGGGTGGCCACGGCGGAGGTGGCGGTGGCCTCCCCGAGCTGCGCGCCGACGAGCAGCGCGACGGCGAACCCTGCCAGCGCGGCGCGGTGCCCGCTGCCGGCGAGACGCCCGCCGTCCGTACTGGCGAACAGGGTCAGCCCACCCACTGCGCCCACAGCGGCGAGCAGCAGCACCGGCCATGCGAACGGCCGTACCAGATCGCTGCGGCTCGCCAGGGCTGTGATCAGGGCGAGCAGCGCGCAGGCCGCGAGCAGTGCGCGCCGGTCGGGCGGGCCGTACGAGAGCGCGTGCCAGGCGGCGATCACCAGCAGCGCGCACAGGACGAAGGCCTGGCGGTAAGGACTGCCCTGCGGTGTGGTGAAGGCATGCCAGAACAGGTGGGCCGGCGTCCACTGCATCGACAGCGTCACCCCGACCACCAGCAGCGTCCATCCCGTGCGCACTCGCCGGGGTACCGCGCGGTGGAACGGCAGGGCAAGGGCGAGCAGCAGCGCCGTGATGCCCACGTACACGGCCGGCGTACCGAAGCTGTACGTCGTCGGTAGCAGACGGGCCAGCAGGTCGTCCCCCGTGACCGGGGCGAATCCCGTGAATCTGCCGGGGGAGGCGTGCGTGGTGCCGAAGTACACCACCGTCACCAGCGGTGCGGCCAGGCCCACGCCGAGTGCGACGGTGACGGCGGCGCGGCCCGCCGCCGCGAGCGCCTGTCGGCGCGGAAGGTCGGCGAGCAGCAGTCGGAGCAGCAGCACCAGGCCAGCACCGATGGTGGCCATGTACGCGGTGTAGAAGTTGGCGATCCAGGCGAGGGCCACCACCAGCACACCGAGGAACCGGCGTCGTCCGTTCAGCGTCCACTCGCCGACCAGGCACAGCAGCGGCAGGGCGATGAGGCCGTCGAGCCACATCGGGTTGTACGCGGCGTCCGCCACGCTCCAGCCGCACAGGGCGTAGGAGGCGCCCAGCAGTCCCGCCGCCCACCAGCGACCGGGGCGCAGCACGATCAGCAGCCAGGCCATGGCGGCGCCCGCCGACGCGGCCTTCAGCACGGTGATCACGTACACCGCGAGGTCGATCTCGTCCCGCGGGAACACCACGACCAGCAGGGCGAACGGGCTGGTGAGGTACGTACCGAGGTCGGGCAGGAAGCTGGCGCCGAACCCGGACTGCCAGTTGACGAGAAGACCGCCGTCGGCCCTTCCGTGCAGCAGGTCCCACAGGTGCGCGTGGTAGGGCACGTACTGGTTGCCCAGGTCGTTGATGCTCCGGGGGCGGGGCCCGAAGGGGTAGCTGCGGGCGACGGCACTGGCGGCGCAGAACGCCGCGACCGTGATGACCGCCGCGAGGAGGGCGGCGGCCTGCCTGGGCCCGGTCGGCAGCCGGAGCCACGTACGGCGGTCGTGCGTCCGGCCGGACGGAGGATCGGCAGGCCGGCGCGGCGCGGCTATGGGGGGCGGATTGCCGCCGTGAGTGGTTCCGGTCCTCGGCTCGGGACGCGTTGTCGGTTTCACACCCTGTTCCTGTCCGGACGTCGCCGTGCGTTCCCTTGAGCCGTGCCACTCGGCGCCAAGGGCCCGTCCCCTGAAACGGCCATGGGCAGGGTCGAGCGGTCCATTCTTGGCGAGCCCCCTGAAAAGGTGCGACGCATGGCGTCTCGGTCCGGGGGCGTGACTCCCCGCGCGTCTTCGATTCGTGAGATGAGACGGGCGGTGTTTCGGGATGGTTGTGCCGCACCGGAAAGTGGTGCATTGAATTCCGAATGCACTCGGCTTTACGGATGACTTCCTTTACCGCGAAGGAAATCGGAGTTGTCTCACACATGAATTCCGGGTAAGCGCGCTGCGGCGGCAGCCCGCCCGATCCTGTGGCTGCATGGACACCCTCCACGAGCCTCCACGCGCTTGACCTGGAGCACGCTCCAGGTTCTACGGTCGAGTCATGACCAGCGGACACCCCCTTCCGCAGGAACGGGACCCCTCCCTGACCATCGCCCAGATCGCCGAGCGCACCGGACTCTCGCACGACACGCTGCGCTACTACGAGAAGGCCGGCCTGATCGAGCGGGTCGGCCGGACCAGCGGCAACCAGCGGCGCTACGAGGCGGCGGACCTGGCCTGGCTGGAGTTCCTGCTGCGGCTGCGCGAGACCGGCATGTCGATCGCCGACATGCAGCGGTTCGCGCAGCTGCGGGCGAGAGGAGACGTGACGGTCGCCGACCGGCTGGCGATGCTCCGGCAGCACCGCGCCGAACTGGACGACCGGATCCGGGCGTTGCGCCGCAACGCGATCGCACTGGACGACAAGACCGACCACTACGAACGGCTGCTGCACGAGCAGCAGCCGGGATCGGAAGACCCGACATGAGCGAGAGCACCACCCGTGAAGACCGTTTCGCCCACGGCCTGGACGTCCTGAAGCGCGTCGACGGCGAGGCCGGGCAGCGGGTCGTCGACTCGCTCGCCGACATCAGCCCCGAGCTCGGCCACCAGATCGTCGCCTGGGCCTTCGGTGAGATGTACGACCGTCCCGGACTTGCCGCGCGCGACCGCCAGTTGGTGACGCTGGGGGTACTCACCGCGCTGGGCGGCTGCGAGCTCGAACTCGACGTGCACGTCAACGCGGCCCTCAACGCGGGTCTCACCCCGGAGCAGATCGTCGAGGCCCTGCTGCACTCGGCGGTGTACTGCGGCATACCGCGGGCGCTGAACGCGACCCTCGCCGCGAAGAAAGTCTTCGCCGAGCGGGGGCTGCTCCCGCTCGGTAAGCAGCCCGCGAAGGCCCCGGCTACCTCTGCTTGATCGTGGACGTGAACGGCGCGACGGCCGTGGACGTCTCGGTGTTCACCACGTCCGGCGTGGCCAGCGCGGTCACCCGGGCCTCGGACGCGGCCTTTGGTGACGGCTTCATTGTTCGAAATATCGGCCAGCGATCAGGATTCCGAACGGCGACACGAGAGAGGGCATGAGCGCGTCAATGGTGCGTGCGCGGGGGTGCCGTGCCGGGCACGACGGTTTCGGACGTAGGGTCGACCGCATGGTGGATCGTGGGCTCTGGCCCGTGAAGGACGTGCTGGCCCATCTCGCCGGGCGCTGGCGGGTGGAGCGCACCGTGCGAGACCTCGCGAGCGGTGAGGAAGGGCACTTCCGCGGGACCACCGTGTTCTCGCCCCTCGAGGACGGCGGCGACGGGCTGCTGCACCATGAATCGGGCACCTTCGTCTGGCGGGGCACGCCCCGTCCCGCACAGCGGACGCTCTGGTTCCTGCCCGGGGCGTCCGCCGGCACCTCGGACGTCCGGTTCGGCGACGGCCGCCCGTTCCACGACCTGGATCTCACGAGCGGCCACCACGTCGCCGAGCATCCGTGCGCCGCGGACCTCTACCGGGGCGAGTTCACGGTGCCCGACGAAGACCACTGGCGCACGGTCTGGCGGGTGGGCGGGCCCGCGAAGGACCTCGTCCTGACCACCGACTACACGCGCGAGCGCCTACCGTCAGACACGCTCCCGTGACGCGGCCTCCAGACGCAGGTTCCAGCGCCCGTTGTGGCCGGCGAGTGTGACCGTCGACAGGGGGCGGACGTCGATGTTCCAGTACGACGCCGGCTGCGCCTTCAGCGCGTACACCAACGCGGCCCGCACCACCGACGGTTCCGCCACGGCGACGATGCGACTGCCGTCGTCCACGGGACGCGTGTCCAGCCAGCCGCCCACACGGGAGATGAACGACATCAGCGACTCTCCGCCGTGCGGCGCGGAGCGGGGGTCGGCGAGCCAGGCGTCCACCGCCGAGGGCTCCCGGGCCATCGCCTCGCCCAGCGTGAACCCGCGCCAGCGGCCCATGTCGCAGTCCCGCAGTGCGGGCTGCACCAGTGGGGCGTACCCGAGCGCGTCCCCGGTCGCCCGGCTGCGGGGAGTCGGCGAGCAGTAGCGCAGCTCCGCGGCGGCCAGCGACACCAGGTCCGGGGCGACACGCTGCACCTCGTCCCAGTCGGCCTGGTCCAGCGGCCGGTCGTCCTCGAAGCGCTCCGCGAGCACCGAGGAGCTGCGCGCGGCAGCGACGAATGTGACCCGAAGATGCATGCGGCGATCGTGAGCCGCCCAAAGTGCGCAGGTCAAGAGGGCGTTTCTCAGGAGTTACCAAGGGTATCGGCGTCTTGACGCACGGTGCTCCGACCCGGCCGGTCGAGCCAGAGCACCATCCACTCGTCCGGCTTGTCGAGCGGCTCGAAGCCGTGCTGCGCGTAGACACCGTGCGCGTCGCTCGTGGCCAGCAGGACGCGGCGCAGCCCCAGCGGGGCGAGGTGGTCGCGGACCGCGCCGACCAGCGCGGTTCCGACGCCCTTGCCGCGCGCCGACCGGTCGACGTAGACGTCACACAGCCACGCGAAGAGCGCCTCGTCGGTCACCACTCGGGCATATGCCACCTGCTCGCCCGAGGCCGTCTCGTACACAGCGAAGTTGAGGGACTTGGCGACTGCCCGCTCGTGCTTCTCACGGGGCCGGTCGATCGCCCAGTACGCGTCGGTCGACAGCCAGTGGTGGGTACGGTCGATGTCGATACGGGCGGGGTCGGCGGAGAACTCGTAGCCGTCGGGAAGGCCGGGCGCGTCGGTCATGGCGGGAGCCTCCCAGGCCCGCACACCGCTGTCGAGCCGTTTTCGTCCGCCCGGCAAGGGCGTTGTCAGTGGCAAGTGCGATGCCGCGGGAACGACGGGAACCACGACGGCCGCGTCGGGTGCGCGGGACCGCGGACCCGACCGGGCGGGCGTACGACGCCTGGGACGCGTACGACGGCGACCAGCGGTTCGTGGCGTTGGCGGCGGTCGGCGAATGGGCGCTCATGGTCGAGGTCATCGGCCTTGTGGGCATCACACTCGAGGTCATGCCGCCCTTCTGTCCCTGGAGTTCGTCGGCGGACCGGTGCCGATGGCCTAGCGGGGCGAGAACACCTCCGTGCAGGCCGTGTGCAGGCGGTGTACGCCCTCCGTGATCTCTCCCGTCCCCGCGACCGCCGCGAAACTCAGCCGCAGGTGGGCGGCGGGAGGTTCGGCACTGAAGTACGGGCGCCCCGGGGTGACCGCCACACCCGCGCGCAGGGCGCCCGTGACGAGGGCGGACTCGTCGGTGCCGTCGGGCAGGCGCACCCAGAGGTGGTAGCCCCCGGTGGGGACGTGCGGCAGGGCGAGTTCGGGCAGGCTCAGGCGCAGGGCGGCGGTCATCGTGTCGCGGCGGCGCCTCAACTCGGCGGAGACGGCACGCAGATGGCGCGGCCAGGCAGGGGAGCCGACGAGTTCGAGCGCGGCCTCCTGCAGAGGGCGCGGCACGAAGAAGGTGTCGACGATCTGGATGGCCCGCAGCCGCTCCAGGACCGGACCGCGGGCGGCCAGCGCGGCAACCCGGAAGCTGGGCGAGGTGGCCTTGGTGAGGGAGCAGACGTGCACGACGACGCCGTCGGGATCCTCGGCTGCGAGCGGGTGCAGCAGCGGACCGGAGTCCTCGTGCACCAGCCGTCGCACGAAGTCGTCCTCGATCACGAACGCCCCGGCGTCGCGCGCGATGCGCAGCACCTCGCGCCGGCGCTCGGGCGCCAGGACGGCACCGGTCGGGTTCTGGAACAGCGGCTGGCAGACGAAGACGCGGGCGCCGCTCGCGCGGAACGCGTCGGCGAGCAGGGCGGGCTTGACGCCGTCCGGGTCGACCGGCACGGGCACCGGTCTCAGGCCTGACGCGCGGGCGATCGCCAGCATGCCCGGATAGGTGGGCGACTCGACCAGGACCGGGGCGCCCGGTGGCGCCAGTGCCCGCAGCGCGGTGGTGAGCGCGGACTGGCCGCCCGCCGAGACCAGTACATCGGCCGCGGCGATGGCGCCGCCGATGCCCCGCGCGAACCACTCGCGCAGCTCGGCGATCCCTTCGACGGGCGGGCGCGCCCATGCGCCGGGCCGCCGCCCGGCACGCGACAGGGCCGCGCCCATCGCCCGCTCCGGCTGCAGGGAGGGGTGCAGATAGCCGCCGTTGAACTCGACGACGCCGGCGGGCGGGGCGGCCAGTGAGACCAGCACTCCGGAGGCGTCGACACTGCGCGGTACGAGCTCGGCGGACGTGTCCGCACTCAGCGCCACCTCCTGCCAGGCGGTGTCCCCCAACGCCTGGGACGTGGCACGCGGCTCGGCGCGGAACGCCCCCGCTCCGGGCCGCGTCACCACGAGCCCCTCCACGGCCAACTGCGCCAGTGCCCGCGACACGGTCACCGGGCTCACCCGAAACCGCTCGACGAGCGTACGACTGGACGGCAGCTTCTCACCTGGAGAGTAGCGCTTCAACTCCGACCGCAGCCGAGCGGCCAGCTCACCCACACTGCTACGCTCTTCCATGAGAGTCGAGAATAGCGCTACTACACAAACGTCGATAGCGGTCGGCCCGACCCCCGGGACCACACCCGCGAGCGACTCGGGCACCGGCAGCCGAACCCGAAGCACGGACACCAAGGGCCTTCTCCCTCGGACCGGCATGCTGCAGGCCGCCCTCGGTGTCCTCGCGTTCTCGCTCACGTTCCCCGCCACCGCCTGGGGGCTGGAAGGCTTCGGTCCCTGGACCCTCATAGGGATACGCAGTGTGCTGGCCGCGGCCGTCGCCGGCGCGTGTCTGCTCGCGCTGCGCGTCCCCCCACCCCCACGGCCGCACCGGGCGGGGCTCGCCGTCGTCGCGGCGGGGGTCGTGCTCGGCTTCCCCTTGCTGACCACCCTCGCCCTGCAGACCTCGACGACCGCGCATGCCGCCGTGGTCGTCGGGCTGCTCCCCCTGACCACCGCCCTCTTCTCGGCGCTGCGCGTCGGCACCCGGCCCTCCCGGACCTTCTGGCTGGCCGCCCTCGTCGGCGCAGCCGCCGTGATCGCGTTCACCGTGCGGCAGAGCGGCGGCCGGCTGACCGGCGCGGACGCCTACCTCTTCGGTGCGCTCCTGGTCTGCGCCGCGGGCTACACGGAGGGCGGCAGGCTGGCCCGGGTCATGCCCGGATGGCAGGTCATCGGCTGGGCGCTGGTCCTGTGCCTGCCGCTCACCGTGCCCGGGGCACTCATCGCCCTGACGTACGAACCGGTCCGTCTCACGATGCACAGCGTGACCGGACTGCTGTGGGTGGCGGCCGGATCGCAGTTCCTCGGGCTGGTCGTCTGGTACCGGGGCATGGCCGCCATCGGCATACCGAAGGCCAGCCAGTTGCAGCTGGCACAGCCGCTGCTCACACTGGTGTGGTCGGTACTGCTCCTCGGCGAGCACCTCACTCCGGCCGCACCGCTCACGGCCGCCGCGGTACTGGTCTGTATCGCGGTCACACAGCGGGCGCGGGGCTGACCGGGGCGAGGCGCACGGACCGGGCCGACCGGCGCCACCCGGCCGTAGACTTGCGGCCACGGACCGATACTCCCGCAGCGACGAGGAGGTCCATCAGATGCACGCAACTGTGGGCGACAAGTTGGTGCAGCACGGCAGGATCGTCGGGCAGCACGACAAGGTCGGTGAGATCGTCGAAGTGATGGGCACGGATGGGAACCCGCCGTACCGCGTCCGCTTCCAGGACGGGCACGAAGGCGTGTGCTCACCGGGCCCGGACACCGAGATCCGCCACAAGGACATCAGCCAGCAGATCGGACAGTAGACCGGTCGGACTTCAGCGCGGGGGCTTCGCCGGCTGCGCATAGTGGTCGGCGACCACCCGCGCCATCGTGCCGATCGGGTCCTCGGCCACGTCCTTGGCGGCGAAGAAGACATGCCCGCCCACCTGGGGGTAGCGCGTGGCCAGGGTGAGGTGCCGGGAGAGTTCCGCCGGGTCCTGCCAGGCGGCGGGCTGCGCCGGGTCACCGGCCTTGTACAGCGCCTCACCCACGTACAGTCGCACGGGCGAGCCCTGGGCGACCTGCGCCCACCAGCGCACGAGCTCCGCGTAGTCGGCCGCGGCGTAGCCGATGTTCCAGTAGAGCTGCGGGCAGATGTAGTCCAGCCAGCCGGACCTCACCCATTTCCTGGTGTCCGCGTACAGGTCGTCGAACGTCTGGACCCCGGCCCGGGTGGCCGAGCCGCGGGAGTCGGTCTCGGCGTTGCGCCACACCCCGAAGGGGCTGACCCCGAAGGGGGCGGCGGGACGGACCTGCCGGACGCGGGCCGCGGTCTCCTGCACCAGGAGGTCGATGTTGCTGCGGCGCCAAGCTGCGCGGCTCGCGAAGCCGCCGCCGTGGGCCGCGTACGCCGCGTCGTCGTCGAAGATCTGGTCGGCGACGGGATACGGATAGAAGTAGTCGTCGAAGTGGACGCCGTCGAGCGGGTAGCGGAGTACGGCGTCGAGAATCGCCTCCTCGACGAAGGCGCGGACCTCGGGCAGACCGGGGTTGTAGAAGAGCTTCCCGCCGTAGGCCACGACCCAGTCGGGGTGCCGGCGGGCGGGGTGGGAGGCGACGAGCCGCGAGAGGTCGGTGTGGGTGGCGACCCGGTAGGGATTGAACCAGGCGTGCAGCTGAAGTCCCCGCGCGTGCGCCTCCTCGACGGCCGTACCGAGCGGGTCCCAGCCGGGGTCCTCGCCCTGGGTGCCGGTGAGGTACTGGGACCACGGCTCGTAGGGCGAGGGCCACAGCGCGTCCGCCGAGGGGCGTACCTGGAAGAAGACGGTGTTCAGCCCCCGCCGTACCGCCATGTCGAGACGGTCGCACAGCTGGGCGCGCTGGACGGCGGGCGACAGACCGGTTCGGGAGGGCCAGTCCCGGTTGAAGACGGTGGCCAGCCACATCCCCCGCATCTCGGCGGTGGTACGCCGGTGCTGGGGGGCGGCCGTCGCACCCGTGGTGAGGGCCGACAGTGCGGCCACCGCGAACGCCCGCCGTGACAACCGGCCCATCTGCCCACCCTCGTACGCTTCGGATCCGCACCGTCACGGATCGTCTCCGCGCCCAGCATGCCCCCACCCCCACGATCGATCATCGATACTTGGGAGTAACGTGCACGAACGGAGCAGGCGACCGGAACCCGAATGGACCTGCCACAGCCGTAGATCAGCGAAAGGGACGATGTGACGGACAACCCGGGAGGCATCGCGCGCGTCGGAGTGGTGGGCTGCGGCCAGATGGGAGCGGGCATCGCGGAGGTGTGTGCCCGCTCCGGACTGGACGTGAAGGTCGCCGAGACCACCGGCGAGGCCCTGGAGATCGGGCGGACCCGCCTGTTCAACTCCCTGTCCAAGGCGGCCGAGCGCGGCAAGATCTCCGAGGAGGAGCGGGAGGCGACGCAGGCACGCCTCACCTTCACCACCGACCTCGGCGAGTTCGCCGACCGGGACCTGGTGATCGAGGCGGTCGTCGAGAACGAGCAGGTGAAGACGGAGATCTTCCAGGTGCTCGACCAGGTCGTGACCCGTCCGGACGCCATCCTCGCCTCCAACACGTCCTCGATCCCACTGGTGAAGCTCGCGGTCGCCACTTCGCGTCCGGACCAAGTGGTCGGCATCCACTTCTTCAACCCGGCCCCGGTGCAGAAGCTCGTCGAGCTGATCCCGGCGCTGACCACCTCCGAGGGCACCCTCGGCCGGGCCCAGCTGTTCGCCGAGAAGGTCCTCGGCAAGCACGCGATCCGCGCCCAGGACCGCTCCGGCTTCGTGGTCAACGCGCTGCTCGTGCCCTATCTGCTGTCCGCCATCCGCATGTTCGAGTCGGGCATCGCCGGCCGCGAGGACATCGACAACGGCATGGAGCTGGGCTGCGCCCACCCGATGGGCCCGCTGAGGCTCTCCGACCTGATCGGCCTGGACACGATCGTCTCGATCGCCAACTCCATGTACGAGGAGTACAAGGAGCCCCTGTACGCCGCTCCCCCGCTGCTCCAGCGCATGGTGGAGGCGGGCCGACTCGGCCGCAAGACGGGCTCGGGCTTTTACACCTACCCCTGATGACGGACCGTCAGTCTCGGGCCAGGGCGGGCCCGGCACCGTCTCCGGTGCCGGGCCCGCGCCATTCACACACCGTGTGCACTCCGGACCCGCATATGCCGCTCGCACACTCTCCCCACGCGCCCACCAGGCGAGTTGACTCCTCATGCGCATGCAAGGGATGTGACGACTACGGAAAGGAGCGGACTCGTGACCGCCGACCCCGAGCATCCCGTGGTCCACGGAGAAGTCGCAGAGTTACGCCGTCGCCTCGATGTGGCACACGCCAGGGTCGAGGGAGGGCTGGCCCTGCTCAGTCATCGCGCCGAGCAAACCACCAAGGAGCTCGACGACCTGAGTCTGAGGATCGTCGCGCTGGAACACACGCGCTGGCCGCTGCCCGCGGTCGCCGCCCTCACGGCCGTGGGCGCACTCGTCGTGGCGATCTGGCAGGCTCTCGGGCACTAGCCCGTCGGGACACGGTGGGAATCAGGGCACTGCGTCCTGCCCGAGCCTGAGGTGGTGCAGGAGGAGCAGCGCGGCTGCCATGTTCGCGGCCGGGACCTCTCCGCGGGCGACCATGTCCGGGACGAGCTTGAGGGGAACCCATTCCCGACGGTCCGACTCGAAGTCGTCCACGGGGTGTCCGATGTACTCGCCCTCTTCGGCCCAATAGATGTGGTGCCGGGCGTCGGTGAGCCCGTTGGAGGGCTCGACGCTCATGAGATGGCGCAGAGGTCCCGGCCGCCAGCCGGTCTCCTCCTTGAGCTCGCGGGCCGCCGCCGCTGCGATGTCCTCACCGTCCTCGACGACACCCGCTGCGAGTTCCCACCCCCAACTGTCGGTGATGAAGCGATGCCGCCACAGCAGCAGCACTTCGTTGGCCTCGTTCACGACGGTGGCCACGGCGACAGGCCGCAGCCGTATCAGAAAGTGATCGAGGTGCCGGCCGTCCGGCAGCTCGACATCAGCCAGATTGACGCTGAACCAGCGGTTCTCATACACAGTTTGCTCGTTCTGTTTCGTCCACTGCACGGTTCTGCCACCTTCCGCCGAGTAAGTGGCAATATCGCAGCAGGAGCGTCCACTCAGCAGGCTCACAGCGGAGCACCCCCGGCGCAGCGGCGGGCGCAGTCGTCCGCGCTGACGGGTCGGCGCGGACGTCCGGGGTGGTGGGACCGTGTCTACAGCGGTACGCGCAGTGCCCCGTCGATGAGTTCGGCCGCCTCGGCCGTTCCGGCGCAGCCGTTGCGCACGAGGTGCTCGCGTACCGCCCTCAGTCTGTCTCGCAGGCGCATGGACTCCATTCCCCGTGCCCGCTCCGCCATCTCGACGGCGGTGGCGGCCGCCCTGTCGGCATGGCCCTGGCGCAGTTCGATCTGGCTGAGGATCGCGAGCCGGTGCACCCGGCCGCGGTCGTGTGCGGGCGTGTCGACGGCGGCCGCGGCGTGCTCCCCCGCCGCCACCAGGTCGCCGAGGCTGAGCAGCGCCTCCGCGACCTGGACGTTGACGAGGCCGGGCTGGACATATCCGGTCTCGTCAGGCTCGGAGCCGCGCCGGATGCGTTCGGCGGCCGACTCGGCCCGCCGTATGCAGGACAGCGCGCCCGAGGCGTCGCCGAGGTGCGCGTACGCCTTGGCCTGCATCGCGTACAGGTCGGAGGCGAGTGCCGGGGTGATCTGCTTGCCCGCGGCGCGCAGCGCGGCCTCGGCGAAGGCGACGGACTGCCGGTACTCCTTCATGAACAGCGACTGGTTCACCAGCAGGGCTATCACATAGGCGCCGAGCCCCCGGTCACCGCTCGCCTTCGCCAGGCGCAGGGCCTGGTGGAAGTAGCGCTGGGCCAGGCCGTGGGCGTCCGAGTCGTACGCGCAGATACCGGCGATCGCCACCAGACCGCCGGTGGCACGGTGCAGTTGGCGGCCCATGGCATCGGTGTAGCTGCCGCGCAGCAGGGGCGCCGTCTCGGAGTTGAGGAAGCCGACGATACGGCTGCGGGTCGCGATGCCTCCCGCCTTGCGGTACATCTGCTCGTAGTGGGCGCGGGCGGCGCGCAGCATCTCCACGTCGGCCGGGGTGACCCGGTGTCTGCCGCCGCGTGAGACGTCCACGTCCTCGGGAGGGTTCTCCCACTCCCACACGGGCATCACGGCCGGCGTACCCGTGACGGCGGGCGCGCCCAGGATGTGGGGGCGCTGTTGTTCGTCGGAGCGCCACAGGGCCGTGGCCCGTTCGACGAAACCGGACAGGCCGGAGCCGTGCGGGGTGACCGGTTCGCCGGGCACACCGAGGCCGATGTCGTCGAGGGTCACCGGGCGGTGCAGCCGGGCGGCGAGCACCTCACAGATCAGATCCGGCACCTGACCCCGCGGACGCTGGCCCTTCAACCACCGTGCCACAGCGGTGTGTTCGTATCTGAGCGCGAGTCCGCGCGCCCGCCCCGCCTGGTTGACGTGTGCGGCGAGTCCCGCATGGGAGATCCCGGCCTCGTCGAGGATCGCGTCGAGCAGAGTGTTGGGCTGCATGGGTGCCCTCCGGTGGCTCGGTGCCGACAGGGTAGTGGGTCCGGATTCACACGGGGTGTGAATCGAGTGCGCGAATCCCGGCTGTGCGCGCGCTGTCGCGGAGAGTTTCCGGCCGCTTGACTTGAATCCCTCGTAAGAGGCCGGCCGGGCCGCCGGCTCCCCCTCATACAGTGCGGCGGCTCGATTCGCGCCGTCCGTCCAGCTGCCTGCCCGACACTCCGTGGCGGGGCGGACGGCGTGGCCGGGGGGACACGACGGCACTCCACCGGGAAGGGCGGGCGGGTGACTAGAGGTGGTTGGTGGGGTGCGGGTCCGTCGTGGTCTCCCGTGTCCACGCGGCGGAGCCACTTGTGTCACACTCTCGCGCTCCTGTCGGGGCGCACCCGTGCCTGCGGTCGTTGCGCAGGACCAGAAGGGCCACGTCGTCGGCGAAGTGGCCGCCGGTGTGGTGCAGAAGGCCGGTGAAGACGCTCCGCAGGACCGTCTGTGGTTCAACGGTCCCCGCACGGACGGCCTCGGTGAGTGCGGCGGACAGCGGGAAGAACCGGCCGCGGCCGTCCCGAGCGTCCTGCGCGCCATCGGTGTACAGGAACAGCGCCTGTCCGGGCAGCAGCCGGCCGCATTCGGTGGCGGGCAGGTCGTCGGGGAGCGGGAAGGGCCCGAGCGGAGGCAGCGGATCGGCGCGGGCCAGCGGTTCGAGACGGCCGGGCTCGAGCAGATACGGCCATGGATGACCGCAGTTCAGGGCGCGCAGCCGCCCGTCGCGGCCGAACTCCAGGAACAGGAGGGTCACGAACTCCTCCGCGACCGGGCTGTCCGGCGCCCGGCCGGACGAGGGGTGTTCGGCCCGGGCCCGCTCGCGCAGGTGCCGCGCCAGTGCCCGATCGAGTCGGCGCAGCACCCGGGCGAGTTCGGGCTCGTCGTGGGCGGCCTCGCGGAAGCTGCCGAGTACGGCAGCCACGGTGGCGAGGGCGGCGAGTCCGTGTCCGCGTACATCGCCCATCACGATGCGGACACCGTGCTCGGTGGCGATCACCTCGTACAGATCGCCGCCGACGGTGGCTCCGCGGTCGGCGGAGAGCCGGGCCGCGGCGACGCTCAGACCGTCGACGCGCGGCGGCAGCGGGCGCAGCACCACGCTCTGGGCGACCCCCGCGACCTTGCGAGCCTGTCGCAGCTCCCGCAGGAGGACGTGCCGGACGTGGAGGAGCAACCCGGTACCCACGGCGAAGACCACCGCGCTGCCGGCGATCCGCGCGCCGAGCCCACTCTGCCGGGCGAGCGGACAGGCCAGTTTGTACGTCAGCGCCGTCGCGCCCCAGAAGACGGGCGGACCGATGGCGAGCGCACGCCCGAGGAGCCGGGGGTCCCTGCGGGACCGGCGGGCGGCACGTCGGGCCAGAACGGTCGTGAGTCCGCCGCCGGGCTGTGCCCGGGGGCGTGGCCTGGGGACAGGCCCAGCTTTGAGACGGAACATGCCGGCCCCCCATGAGAGCCCTGAGTACGCAGAAGCGGCCCGCAGGGTCCCTCCTCGCACCCCCTGAGCCGGTCCGATTCTGTCGGCCACATGCCCCGGACAGTCCGGATCGCCCGGACCAGCCACCCGAACGAGTGAGGTGATCGACGGGGGTGTGGGGGTTCGCCCCCCACAAGGAGGGCGGGGAACTGCGCGCCCGGCTGCGAACCACTCGCAGCCGGAGAACAACCCGCAGCTCCCCGCGGCCTCCCGACGTAGGCCACTAACTCCGCAGCGTGGCCCCCGTACGCTCGGCGGCCAGTGCGACCGCCGCGTCGCGGGCCGCGGATGCCTCGTCGACGGTCAGGGTGCGGTCGGGGGCACGGAAGCGCAGCGCGTACGCCAGCGACTTCTTGCCCTCGCCGAGCTGCTCGCTCTCGTACACGTCGAACAGCCGGATGGACTCCAGCAGCTCGCCGGCGCCCTCACGCAGCGCGGTCTCGACGTCCGCGTGCGGGACGGCCCTGTCGACGACCAGCGCGACGTCCTGGGTGGCGACCGGGAAGGTGGAGATCCGCGGCCCCTTCACGGGACCGCTCCCCGCCTGCTCCAGCAGGTCCAGGTTCAGCTCCATCGCGCAGCTGCGGGCGGGCAGACCCAGGCTCTTCAGGACGCCGGGGTGCAGCTCACCGGCGTACCCGACGACCTCCTCGGTCCCGTCGAGCACCACGGCCAGCTCGGCGCAGCGGCCGGGGTGCCACGGGCCGTACTGGCCCGTGCGGACGATGAGGTCGGTGCCGGCCTCGCGGGCGACGATGCGCGCGGCCTCGATCGCGTCCGCCCAGTCGGCCGGGCGGCCCTTGCCCCACCAGCCGACCTGCTCGCGGGCTCCCGCCAGGACGACGGCGGCGTGCCGCGGCTGCTCGGGCAGCGCGGCCGTGAGCGACGCGATCTCCTCGTCGGTCGGGCGGCGGTCGACAGACAGACGCAGGGCGA
Organism: Streptomyces sp. NPDC022910; assembly: GCF_055561075.1. Taxonomy (NCBI): domain Bacteria; kingdom Bacillati; phylum Actinomycetota; class Actinomycetes; order Kitasatosporales; family Streptomycetaceae; genus Streptomyces; species Streptomyces sp. NPDC022910. The sequence goes on along the minus strand of NZ_JBVHHL010000006.1, from coordinate 21,548 downwards.
TGCGCTGCTCCTCGCGCGGGTGGAAGACCAGCCCGGTCTCGAACAGCGCCAGGTCGTGCGAACCACGGCCGTCGTTGCGGCGCAGCGCGCCGAGCAGGCCCGGCAGCAGCGTCGTACGAAGCGCGGGCTCCTCGTCGGAGAGCGGGTTGACCAGCTTGACGACCCTGCGGTTCGGGTCGTCGGCGGCCAGGCCGAACTGGTCGAAGATCTGCTCGCCGATGAACGGGTAGCTCGGCGCCTCGACATAGCCGGCGCCGGCCAGCGCGCGGCCGACGCGGCGGTGAAGCCGCTGCCGGTCCGTCAGGCCGCGACCGGCCGGGGGCTTGGGCAGCGTGGAGGGCAGGTTCTCGTAGCCCTCCAGCCGGATGACCTCCTCGGCCAGGTCGTTCGGGTCGGTGAGGTCGGGCCGCCAGGACGGGACGGTGACGATCAGCTCGTCCTGCCCGTAGACGTCACAGCCCACCTCCTGGAGCCGGCGTACGACGATCTCGCGGCCGTAGTCGACGCCCGCCACCTTGTCGGGGTGGTTCGCCGGAATGGTGATGGTGCGCGGCGCGGACGGCGCGATGACCTCGGTGACGCCCGGCTCGGCGGTGCCGCCGGCGAGGAGTACCAGCAGGTCGACCGTGCGCTGCGCGGCGGCGGAGGCGGCCAGCGGGTCGACACCGCGCTCGAAGCGCTTGGACGCCTCGGAGGCCAGCCTGTGGCGGCGGGCCGTGCGCGCGATGGAGATCGCGTCGAAGTGCGCGGCCTCGATCACGACGTCGGTCGTGGGACCGGCCTCGTGGTCGTTGTCGGCGATCTCGGTGTTGGCACCGCCCATGACGCCCGCCAGGCCGATGGGGCCACGGTCGTCGGTGATCACCAGGTCCTCGGCGTCCAGCGTGCGCGTCACGCCGTCGAGGGTCCCGATCTGCTCGCCCTGCTCGGCCCTGCGCACACCGATCGGACCCAGGATGCGGGAGCGGTCGTACGCGTGCAGGGGCTGGCCGAGCTCCAGCATCACGTAGTTGGTGATGTCGACGGCCAGCGAGACCGGGCGCATGCCTGCCTTCTGCAGCCGGCGCTGCAGCCAGATCGGGGAGCGCGCCTCCGGGTCGATGCCGGTGACCGTGCGTGCGGTGAAGCGGTCGCAGCCCGTCGGCTCGGAGATCTTCACCGGGTAGCCGAACGCGTTCGGCGCAGGGACGTCGATCAGCGCCGGGTCGCGCAGCGGCAGACCGTAGGCGATGGCCGTCTCGCGGGCGATGCCGCGCAGCGAGAGCGCGTAGCCGCGGTCGGGGGTGACCGCGATGTCGAGGACCTCGTCGACCAGCTCGAGCAGCTCGATCGCGTCGGTGCCGACCTCGATCTGAGGCGGCAGGACGATGATGCCCTTGCTGCCGTCGTCGCCCATGCCCAGCTCGTCGCTGGAGCAGATCATGCCGTGGGAGGTCTTGCCGTAGGTCTTGCGGGCGGCGATCGCGAAGCCGCCGGGCAGCACGGCCCCCGGCAGCACCACGACGACCTTGTCGCCGACGGAGAAGTTGCGGGCGCCGCAGACGATCTCCTGCGGCTCACCCGTGTCATTGGCCTGGCCGACGTCGACCGTGCAGAACCGGATCGGCTTCTTGAAGCCGTCCAGCTCCTCGATGGACAGCACCTGGCCGACCACCAGCGGCCCCTTGAGGTCGGTGCCGAGCTGTTCGACGGTCTCGACCTCGAGACCGACCGAAATGAGCTTGGCCTGGACGTCGCGCCCGGTCTCTGTCGCCGGCAGGTCGACGTACTCCCGCAGCCAAGAAAGCGGGACCCGCATCAGATCTCCATCCCGAACGGCCGGGTGAACCGGACGTCACCCTCGACCATGTCTCGCATGTCTTCGACGTTGTGGCGGAACATCAGCATCCGCTCGATGCCGAACCCGAAGGCGAATCCGCTGTACTTCTCCGGGTCGACCCCGCAGGCGACCAGCACCCGCGGGTTGACCATGCCGCAGCCGCCGAGCTCGATCCAGCCCTCGCTGGAGCAGGTGCGGCACGGCCGGTCCGGGTTGCCGACGGACTCGCCCTTGCAGACGTAGCAGAGCATGTCCATCTCGGCGGACGGCTCGGTGAAGGGGAAGTAGTTCGGCCGCAGCCGGGTCTTCATCTCCGGTCCGAAGAGCGACTGGACCATGTGATCCATGGTGCCCTTGAGGTCGGCCATGGTCAGGCCCTCGTCGACGGCCAGCAGCTCGATCTGGTGGAAGACCGGGGTGTGCGTGGCGTCCAGCTCGTCGGTGCGGTACACCCGGCCGGGGCAGACGACGTAGACGGGGGGCTCGCGGTCGAGCAGGGAGCGGGCCTGCACCGGCGAGGTGTGCGTACGCAGCACGACGCCGGACTCGCCGTGGTCGCCCTTGGGGCCCTCGACGAAGAAGGTGTCCTGCATCTGCCGGGCCGGGTGGTCGGGGCCGAAGTTCAGGGCGTCGAAGTTGAACCACTCCGCCTCGACCTCGGGGCCCTCGGCGACCTCGTACCCCATGGACACGAAGACGTCCGCGACCCGCTCCATGAACGTGGTCAGCGGGTGCCGGGCGCCGGCCGGTACCCGGTCGTAGGGCAGCGTGACGTCCACCGACTCCTCGACCAGCACGCGGGCGTCACGCTCGGCCTCCAGCTCGGTCTGGCGGGCGGCGAGGGCCTTGTTCACGGCGCCGCGGGCCATGCCGACGCGCTTGCCGGCCTCGGCCTTGGCGTGCGGGGGCAGGGCGCCGATCTCGCGGTTGGCGAGGGACAGCGGCGAGGAGGGGCCGGTGTGGGCGACCTTGGCCTCGTGGAGCGCGTCGAGGGAGTCCGCGGCGGCGAAGGCGCCGAGCGCCTCGTCCCGCATGCGCTCGATCTCTTCCGGTTTCAAGGCCTCGACCTCGACAGGGTCGTACGACTTATTGGGTGCCGACATCTCTTCCCGTGCTTCCGATTGGCTGGCTGAAGGTCCCCGTCACTGGTCCTGACACTGGTCCGATGACAAATCGTCGCCGACTTCGGGACGCAAAGGTGCCAAAGGCCGAGTCTAACGGGGTGGGAGCGGCTACCGGACCGGGTGTCCACGAGCGGCCCGGCGGGGGCTCCCGGGGAATACGGAGGAGCCCGTGGGCCTCGGCGGCGTTACTGGAGATACGCCGGTGCGCCCACGGGCAACATAAATCGGAACTCGGCCCCGCCGCCGCGGGCGCGGCCGACCGTGATGGTGCCGCCGTGGGCCTCGACGATGCCCTTGACGATGTAGAGCCCGAGTCCCGTGCCGCCGCGCTTGCTGCCCCGCCAGAAGCGGGTGAAGACGCGGTTCATGGATTCCTCCGGGATGCCGGGGCCCTCGTCGCTCACCGTGACCGACGTACCGGCGTCCTCCTCTTCGCGCGGGGACACCGAGGGCGTGATGTCGATGGTGACCGTTCCCTCGCCGTGGCGCACCGCATTTTCGAGGAGGTTGCTGAGCACTTGGTCGATCTTGTCGGGGTCGGCCCAGAGCGCGGGCAGCGGCTGCTCCATGCGCAGCAGGAAGCGGTCGGCGGGCTGGCCCGCGGCGACGTACGCCTGGATGTGCCGTCCGACGGCCGCGCCTATGTCGACGAGCTGGCGCCGCACCTCCAGCCGCCCCGAGTCGATCCGTGAGATGTCCAGCAGCTCGGCGATCAGACGCGTGACCCGGTTCGCGTCGGCGTCGACGGTCTCCAGCATCAGCCGCTTCTGGTCGTCGGTGAAGCGTTCCCACTTGGCGAGCAGAGTGGCCGTGAAGCCCTTGACGGAGGTGAGCGGCGAGCGCAGCTCATGGGCCACGGTCGCGATCAGCTCGGCGTGGCTGCGCTCGGTGCGGCGCCGTGCCTCGGTGTCACGGAGGGAGACGACGAGGCGGCGGATGGGTCCGGTGGGACGGGTCCGCACATACCGCGCGGACACGAGTACCTCCCGTCCGCCGGGCAGCAGCAGGTTGCGCTCCGGCTGCCGTACGCGGATCGCGAGCCCGCCGTACGGATCGGTCAGCTGCCACCAGCGCCGCCCCTCGAGGTCCTCCAGCGGCAGCGCCTGTTCGAGGCGCCGGCCGAGGGCCTCGGCGGCGGGGAGAGCGGTGATGCGGGCGGCCGCGGCGTTGAAGCAGATCACCCTGCCGTGTTCGTCGGCGATCACGAGGCCGTCGGGGAGTTCGTCCGGGTCGATGCCGAGCTCGGCGAGATCACCGCGCCGGGACGCGGGCGCGGGGTGCGCGTCCCGTGCTCCCGGTGCCCTGCTCGTGCCGATCATGCCCGTACCCCACCTCTCATCGGGGGAGCGGCCCCGAGCCCGCCACCCTACTAGCCAGAGGTGACGGAACGGCACCCTCCGGCCGCGCGCTGTGCACGGGCGGACGCATAGAGACATACGGCGGCGGCGGTCGCGAGGTTCAGACTCTCGGCCTTTCCGTGGATCGGCACCCGCACCACGGCGTCGGCCAGCGCGCGGGTCTCCTCCGGCAGCCCCCAGGCCTCGTTGCCGAAGACCCAGGCGGTGGGGCCGCGCATGGTGCCCCTGTCGAGCTCGTCGTCGAGGTCCTGCTCCCCCGCGCCGTCGGCTGCCAGGATCCGCACACCGGCGTCCTTGAGCCCGGCGACGGCGCGGTCGACGGGAACGCCGACGGCCACCGGCAGGTGGAACAGCGAGCCGACGGAGGCGCGGACGGCCTTGGGGTTGTAGAGGTCCACGGAGGCGTCGGTGAGGACGACGGCATCGGCGCCGGCGGCATCGGCGCAGCGCAGAACGGTCCCGGCGTTGCCGGGGTCACGGACGTGGGCGAGGACGGCGACGAGCCTGGGGCGGCTCCTCAGGATGTCGTCGAAGGGGGTGTCGAGGAACCGGCAGACGCCGACGATGCCCTGCGGGGTGACGGTGGTGGAGATGTCGGCGATCACCTCCTCCGCCGCGAGGTGGACGCGCGCACCGGCGGCCCGTGCCTCGCCCACGATGTCGGCGTACCGCTCCGAGGCGTCGGGGGTGGCGAACAGTTCGACGAGGGTGGCGGCACCGTCGGCCCGATGCGTCGCCGCCTCGCGCACGGCCTGCGGCCCCTCCGCGAGGAACAGCCGCTCCTTCCCCCGGAAGTTGCGCTTTCCGAGCCGCCGCGCGGCGCTGACTCGGGGCGAGCGGGGGGAGATCAGCTCGGGGGCCGGGGGCATGGAGTCACCTTCTGGAGTGCGGAAGGGTGGTCGGGTGAGTGTGTCTCGGAACGCAGTCGGACCCGCAGGCTCCGTAAGCCTGCGGGTCCGTTTCACCTCCGGCTAGGGCCGGTGCAGCGTCACGCCGCCTTCGGCGCGTTCACGTCCGCCGGCAGCGCCTTCTGCGCGACCTCGACGAGCGCGGCGAACGCGCCCGCGTCGTTGACGGCCAACTCCGCGAGGATCTTGCGGTCGACCTCGACGTTCGCGGCCTTCAGACCCTGGATGAAGCGGTTGTAGGTGATGCCGTTGGCGCGGGCAGCGGCGTTGATGCGCTGGATCCACAGCTGACGGAAGTCGCCCTTGCGCTTCTTGCGGTCGTTGTAGTTGTAGACCAGCGAGTGGGTGACCTGCTCCTTGGCCTTGCGGTACAGGCGCGAACGCTGACCGCGGTAGCCGGAGGCCTGCTCGAGGATCGCCCGGCGCTTCTTGTGGGCGTTGACTGCCCGCTTGACGCGTGCCACTTGTTAACTCCTTGTAGCGGGGCCGCGGGTGGACTCACGCGGCCCGGAATCGATTGGGTCCCGGTCCAGACGTACGGCGCTCACGCGCCGCCGCGTCACTTGCCGAGAAGCTTCTTGATCTTCTTGGCGTCGCCCGGGGCCATCTCGGCGTTGCCGGTGAGGCGACGCGTCAGACGGGACGACTTGTGCTCGAGCAGGTGGCGCTTGCCGGCGCGCTCACGGAGCACCTTGCCGGAGCCGGTGACCTTGAAGCGCTTGCTGGCACCGCTGTGCGACTTGTTCTTCGGCATAGCGCCGTTCTCTCCTCGTCGGTGGCGCTCCGGTGCCCGGTCGCTAAACCGGGCACGAGGGAGCGTCGTCTTGTATCGGTTACATCCTGGGACTGGCGTCCCGGGCTTTCCGGGGTCCGTACGTCCGCCCTGCGGCGGTCGTACGTCCGTACGTCCGGCTCCCCCGGGGCTCACGCCCCGGGATCAGGCCTCGGCGGAAGCCTCGGCCGGGGCCTCGGCGGTCTCGGCGTCGGCGGCGTTCTGCGAGCGACCGGGGTTGGCCTTCGCAGAAGCCTTGCGGGCCTCCTGCGCCTGTCGGGCCTCGGCCATCGCCTCGGTCTTCTTCTTGTGCGGACCGAGAACCATGATCATGTTGCGGCCGTCCTGCTTCGGGTTCGACTCGACGAAACCGAGGTCCTGGACGTCCTCCGCGAGACGCTGCAGCAGTCGGTAGCCCAGTTCGGGACGCGACTGCTCGCGGCCACGGAACATGATCGTGATCTTGACCTTGTCGCCCTGCTTGAGGAACCGAACGACGTGACCCTTCTTGGTGTCATAGTCGTGCGGGTCGATCTTCGGCCGGAGCTTCATCTCCTTGATGACCGTGTGCGCCTGGTTCTTGCGCGCCTCACGGGCCTTCATGGCCGACTCGTACTTGAACTTCCCGTAGTCCATGAGCTTGCACACGGGCGGACGGGCGTTCGCCGCGACCTCGACCAGGTCCAGGTCGTACTCCTGCGCAAGCTCCAGGGCCTTGGCAAGCGGCACGATGCCGACCTGCTCGCCACTGGGACCGACAAGTCGCACCTCGGGAACGCGAATCCGGTCGTTGATGCGGGGCTCGGTGCTGATGGATCCTCCTCGGTAGCACCATACGGCCGCCTGGCGGACAGCCGCGTATGTCTGGTTTGACATAATGACCAACCATCGCGGCGCATCAAAAATGCCCCGGACGGTGCACAGGCGGGACTCCGAACCTTCCGGAGCACCGCCGCGGTGACCGCGGGGCGCGCTTTCGGGCGACTCCACCGTCCGTACGGAACGGTGGTGGCCGCCTGACCGGTGACCCGCCGCCCCGGGGGGCAGCCAGGTGGGAGATCGGAGCCTCCACTTGTGGGCCGAGCACGCCGCTTTTCTCTTGGCGCGTCCGGCCGGTCGTCACACAAGGCTAGCAGCTCCCCGGGAGAGGTGCGAACCCGCGTGCACCGGGCATCCCCGCGCCGGTCCACGGCCCGCGCCGGGCCTCCCGTGCGCGGGAGCGGGTGCGCCGGGGCCTATCGTGTGGGGCATGAGTGACACCTCCCCCGACGGATCCCCGGCTTCCGCAGAATCCCCGGCCGCCGCCGAGAATCCCGACTTCGACGCCATGGCCCGTGACATCGCGGAGGTCCCCGCGGTCGAGGTGATCGTGACGGTCGCCGTCAACCTGATGAGCGCCGCCGCCGTGAAACTCGGTCTGACCGAGGAGGGTGACAAGTACAAGGACCTGGACGAGGCCCGCAAGCTGGTGCAGGCCCTCGCCGGTCTGCTCGACGCGAGCGCGACGGAGATCAGCTCCTTCCACGCGGCCCCCCTCCGCGACGGTCTGAAGTCGCTCCAGCTGGCGTTCCGCGAGGCGTCCATCGTCCCGGACGAGCCGGGCCAGGGGCCGGGAGAGAAGTACACCGGCCCCGTCTACGGCTAGGTCAGGGACTTCGACCGGTTCACCCGCGACCGGTTCACCGACGTACGAACAGGGGCTCGCCCGGCGGCGTCGTCCCGGCCGGCAGCACTGCCAGGTCGAGGCCGCGCACCAGGCGGGCCCTCAGCGTTTCGTCGGCGGCCATCCGCTGCGCCACCGTGCGGGCGGCCTCGGCGGGCTCGGCGGCCGGGTCCAGGACGAGTGCCAGGATGCCGTCCGCCTGTCCCCGGCCCAGGTAGGCGCGCAGCACCGCGGGCTCGGCGGCCACGGCGCTCCGTACGGCTTCGGTCACAGCCGGGTCGGTGAGCGGATCGGTCGTCGTGCGGCCCTCCGCGAGGGCCAGCAGCGCGGGACCCGTCAGCTCGAACGACACCGGCCCGGACATGTCCAGCACGATCGTGTCGGCCTTCTCGTGCACGGCAGCCTGGAGGGCCTGGTGCAGGGGAACGGCGACAGGACGGGCGGCGGGGTCCCAGCGGGCCAGCGCGTCCGTGGAGGTGAATGCGGGCAGCGCGGTGCGGCCCCCGGCCTTCAGAGTCGGTACGGCCATCTCGCTCGTCTTCTCGCGACGCAGTCCCTTCTCGTCTTCCTCGACCTCGCCGAGGACCGCGACGACGGGAACGAGGAGCCGCGCGCCCCTGAGCGCCTCGAGGACCGGGCCCACGGAGGTGCGGTCCTCGGCCCATGCGGCGAGCGCCGCGCTCAGCCGCGGGTCGGCGCGGCCGTCGTCGCCGGAGAAGCCGGAGTCGGGAATGTTCTTGTTCGCCACGGTCACCGACCCTATCGGGGGGTCTTTGCTGTGCTTGTGCCGACCCTGAAACACGACGGTCACGCGGTTCACGGGTTTCTCAGATTTTGCTGACACGGATCTCACGTCCGTCTAACGCCCCGCACAGCAGTAGCCCCGAGCATCGCGGCCATGGAGTCCCGCAGAGCCCACAGTCGCCGCCGCGCCCGCTCCTCCCGACGCCGCCCCGTCCTCTACACGGTGCTGGCGTCGGCCGTCATCGTCGGCGGTACGGCGGCCGGGACTGCGTATCTGAGGGCTCAGGCGCACGCCGACGCCGGCGCCGTATCGTCGCAGTCGTCGGCGACGCCCTCGGCGTCGGCAACGGCGAGCCAGGAGGAATCGGTGGAACCTGCGGCGGAACCCTCGGTGGACCGGGACGCGCTGCTGGAGAAGGCGATGAGGGCGGTGACCGTCGAGGAGGGCGCGGACGTAGCCGTGGCGGTGCTCGACGTGGACTCCGGTGACAGCGCCACGTTCGGCAACGGCACCTTCGACACGGCGAGCATCGTGAAAGTCGACATCCTGGCGACCCTGCTGCTCCAGGCGCAGGACGCGGACCGGCGCCTGACCGCGCGGGAGAAGACGTATGCCACCGCGATGATCGAGAACAGCGACAACGCCTCCGCGTCGGCGCTGTGGACCGCGATCGGGCGGGCGGACGGTCTCGACAGGGCCAACAAGCGCTTGGGTCTGACGGACACCGCGGGCGGCGACGGCGCGTTGTGGGGACTGACGCAGACCACGGCCGCCGACCAGCTCACCCTGCTCCAGCAGGTGTTCGGGGACGACTCCAAGCTGAGCGACACCTCGCAGAGGTATCTGCAGGGGCTCATGGGGAACATCGCCGCCGACCAGCACTGGGGCGTGTCCGCGGCCGCCGACGGCTCCCGGTGGGCGCTGAAGAACGGCTGGCTGGCGCGCAGTACGACCGGGCTGTGGGACATCAACAGCATCGGGCTGGTCACGGCCGACGGCCACGACTATCTGCTGGCGACGCTGTCGAACGGCAACTCCACGAAGGCCAGGGGGATTTCTCTGGTGGAGGCGGCCGCGCAGGCCGCGGTGTCCGCGTTCGCTTGAGTGGCCGGCGGCGCACCCTGCCGGGCGCGCTCTGCCAGGCGCCCTCAAAAGCCCCAAAGGCCCCTCGTACGCGCCCTGTTGCGGCCCCGCCACAGCACCACCGAAACCACCAGCAGCATCACGCCCAGGCCACCCGCCAGCGGGGCCGCCCAACTCAAGGAGCTCGCCTTGTCGCCCGCCGTGTCGGGGCCCGAGCCGAAGTACTTCCTGCCGTACGCCGCCGCGTGCAGGTCCTGCGGCTTGAGCTTGGCGGCCGCCTTGATGGCCGCCGCGGGGTCGACGAAGCCGAAGCCGCGGGAGTCGTCGCGCCCGCCGGTCGGGGCGTTGCGGGCCGTCTTCTCCAGGAGTTGCTTGATCTGGGGCGGGGTGAGGCCCGGACGGGCCGCCTTGATCAGCGCGACGGCGCCCGAGACGAACGCGGACGCCGCGCTGGTGCCCCAGCCCTCGTAGTACTTGCGGTCGGGGTCGGCGATGACGACGTCCACTCCGGGCGCGCTGACGGTGGCGTACCAGCGGCGGGTGGAGAAGGAGGCGCGGGTGCCGTAGCGGTCGACGGCGGTCGCGGCGATGACGCCCGGGTAGGCCGCCGGATACGAGATGTGGTCGCCCTTCTCTCCGCCGTTGCCGGCCGAGGCGACGACGACGGCGCCCTTCCCCAGCGCGTACTGCACCGCCTCGTCCTCGGCCGCTTCCGGGTGCGCCGAGTTGGAGTCGTCGCCGAGGGAGAGGTTGATGACGTCGGCGCCGTGGTCCGCGGCCCAGCGGATGCCCTCGGCGAGGGCGTTGCCGCGGGTGTTGCGCGCCCTGGTGCGGGCCTGGTCACCGTCCTCGAGGATGACGCGGACGGGCAGGATCTTCGCCTCGGGGGCGACGCCGATGACGCCGTCGGCGTCGCCGACGCCATGGCCGTGTCCGGCGATGATGCCGGCCATGGCGGTGCCGTGCCGGGCCCAGGCGCGGTCGCCGCGCTGGGCGCCGAAGCCGACCATGTCCTTGCCGGCCAGGACGTTGCCGGCCAGGTCGGGGTGGCTGCCGTCGACCCCGGTGTCGAGGACGGCGACGGTGATCCCCTTGCCCTCGGTCGTCTGCCAGGCCTCCTGGGTGTGCAGGGCCTCCAGGGCCCACTCCTGGGCGCGTATGCCGTCGGCGTGCGCCGCGGTGGCGGGCAGCAGGGCGAGGGAGCCGGCGAGGAGGACGGTGAGGAGCCGGACGCCGGTCCTGCGGGCGCTCATGACGGCTTCTCCGTGGCCGAGGTGACGGTCTTGTGGAGGGCGGCCTCGACACGGTCGGCGAGTCCGATCGCCTCGTTGCCGAGACCCGCCTGGGCGGGGGCCGTGGTGGCACCGGTCTCCATGGCTTCCTCGGCGGACTGCGGTTCGCTGACGGTGCGGCCGTCGGCGAAGCCGGAGACGGCGTAGACGACGACCGGGACGTCGGTGAGGACCGAGATCGTCCAGGAGGCGCGCTGTGCGTCACCGAAGCCCTCGGCGACGGTGCCCTTCGCGGCGTACGGGCGGGGCATGAGGTCGGTGCGCCGACCGAGGCCCTCCTTCTTGAAGCGGCTGTTCAGGGCAGTCGTGGCGGCGGCGTCGGCCCGGGTGAACAGCAGGCCGACGGTGGTGACATGGCTGCGCGTCGCGTCCGTGTAGGTGGCGCGCAGCAGCCGCAGACAGCCGGCGGGCGCGAGGGCCTTGCGCAGCAGGGGGTCGAAGGCGTCCTTGCAGCTGCCGTCCGGGGCGACGGCTATACGCGTCCAGGTGCGGTCGGCGCCGCCCGGGCCCGCGCCCGGTCCTTGGACGGTGCGCGGGAAGAGCTGGTCGACGGGGACGCTGTGCCACAGGCTCCCGGCTACGGTGAACGCGCCCCGGTCTCCGTCCGCCGAGCCGTCCCCGGTGAGCCAACTCCCGGTCGCCGCACCGCCGATGAGCCCGAGACCGAGCACCAGACAGGCGGCGGCCGCGGTGGCACGGGGGTGCATGCGGGCGCCGAAGGGGCGCCGTCGCGTGGTGCCGGCGTCGCGTGTGTCGGGCTCGGCGAAGGTCACGAAGGGACGCGTGGGGGCGGCGGGCCCGGTCTCGTCCCGCGGGGGCAGCAGGCGCGCGGTGGTCTCCACGATGCCTTCCGCGGTACGCGCGGGAACACCGGCCGACGGTGGCGCGTCCGGGAAGCGCGCGGAAGCCGCCGGCGGGGGCGGGCCGGCCGACTGGGCGTTCCGGTCGAGACGGAGGTTCGGGAACCGGGGAGACTCGGGCTTGTGCCGCGGCGAGGCGTCCGGGATGTCGCCGGAGACGACCGAGGGACGCTTGGGGTCAAAGGAGCCGATCCGGAAGGGACGCGCGGCCCCACCGGAACGCTCGGCGCCGGGCGGTCCGGGCGCATCGGCACCACCGGGCCGCTCAGCGGCTTCGCCCACACCGGGCTGGGTGGATGCGCCGACCGCACCGAAGTTCACCGAGGGACCGCCCGTGCCGGACCCGACCGGAGAACCGGCCGCCCCCGCACGGCCGGGAGCGTCGGCCGAACTCCACCGCCCCGAGGAGTCGTTCGCGCCGTGGCGCGGTGACGATCCGGGCGTGCCGGGCCGTGCCGGCGTGCCCTCGGCGCCGGGTTCTTGCGGGGAACCGTTCGCTGCCGACCGGTCCGGCGAACCGTTCGCCCCTTCTGCCGGCGGCATTCCCCTCCCGGTCGTCGGGGGCTGCTCGGGGCGGGACGCCACCGTGCGTGCGGGCGTCCTGCGGGGCGGGCCGCTGGGCCGGGGCGGTGTGGCGGCCGGCTGCGGCTGGGTCCCCACCCTCGTGGACTGCTCGGGGAGCGTCGGGAACGAGGACGCGCGGGCGGACGGTGCCTGAGGTGGCGCGGGGACCTCGGGCCGGGGCGCGTTCCCCGCTGTGGGCGGATGCTCGGGGCGGGGCGGAATCCGTTCCGCGGGCGGCTCGTCCGGCTGGGCCTGTGGGCGGGGCGGAGTCGTGGGGCGCGCAGGGATGGAGGCGCGGCGCGCTTCCGTGCTCATGCACCCCCCGTTTCGTTGTGGCCGGGCCGCCCCGGGCGCTGCCGGGGTGTTCGACCGCCCATGGGGAGCGGCCGGTCTGCGTGGTGCGGGACGGCCACCCCGTCCTGGGCAGGCATACCCGCGCGGGCGGACACCCACCCCAGGCGTACGCGCCCGGGCGGAGCCGCCGCTTCCCCGCGTGCGCGTCACTCTACGGGTTGAACCGCCCCGAACGGGAACCAGTCCGCAGCACCGGGGCATCTGCCCGGATCGTCCCCCTACCCTGCGGTAATCGCATCTGGCAGGCTTCGTTCATGACTGCCCGCGCCGCAGACCGGGCCCGCTACGACCGGGCCACCGCTCACCTCGACGCCCCTGTCGCGATCGTGGACCTGGAGGCGTTCGACGCGAACGCCGACGACCTCCTGCGCAGGGCCGGCGGCAAGCCGATCCGCGTCGCCAGCAAGTCCGTCCGCTGCCGTGCCCTCCTCGAACGCGTCCTGGCCCGGGACGGTTTCGCGGGCATCATGTCCTTCACGCTCGCCGAGTCCCTGTGGCTGGCCCGGTCCGGTTTCGACGACGTCCTGCTCGCCTACCCGTCGGCCGACCGGCACGCCTTCGCCGAACTGGCCGCCGACCCCAAGCTCGCCGCCGCCGTCACGGTGATGATCGACGACCCGGCCCAGCTGCGCCTCATCGACGACGCCCGCCAGGGCGGCACCGAAGAGGTGTGCGTCTGCCTGGAGTTGGACACCTCGCTCAAGCTGCTCGGCGGGCGCGTCCGGGTCGGCGCGCGGCGCTCACCTCTGCACTCCCCCGCCCAGGTCGCGGAGATGGCCCGCATGGTGGCGCGCACGCCGGGTTTCCGGCTGGTGGGGATCATGGCGTACGAGGGCCACATAGCCGGTGTCGGCGACGCGGTGGCCGGGCGGCCGGTGCGGTCACGGGCCATCCGGCTGATGCAGTCCGCGGCGCGCAGGGAGCTCGCCCAGCGGCGCGCCGATGTGGTGCGCGCGGTCCGCGCCGTGACACCGGACCTGGAGTTCGTCAACGGCGGCGGTACGGGCAGCGTGCAGCACACGGCCGCCGAGGACGCGGTGACCGAGATCGCGGCGGGCTCGGGGCTGTACGTGCCGCGGCTGTTCGACAACTACACCTCGTTCCAGGGGCGTCCGGCCGCGCTGTTCGCCCAGCCGGTCGTCCGCAGGCCGGGCGTCGGGGTGGTGACGGCGCTCGGCGGCGGCTATCCCGCGTCGGGCGCCGCGGGCCGCGACCGGCTGCCGGTCCCGTATCTGCCCGAGGGGCTGAGGTACGACCCCCAGGAGGGCCCCGGCGAGGTGCAGACACCGCTGCTGGGCGCCCCCGCCGATGACCTCCTCATCGGTGACAAGGTGTGGTTCCGGCACGCGAAGGCGGGCGAGCTGTGCGAGCGTTTCGACGTGCTGCACCTGGTGGAGGGCGACGAGGTCACGGCGACCGTGCCGACGTACCGCGGCGAGGGGCACACTTTCCTCTGAGCCCTCTGAGCCTTCGGTGCCGGCCCTTCAGCGCGTCGGGCCCAGGCTGCTGCCCACTCCCCCGCCCGTCACCGCGTCGCCGACCGGCCTGATCCCCTTGGTGATCCAGTCCATGTCGGACAGCGGCGGCCCGTCCGGGCCCGCGTCGAAGGCGAAGCGGACGATGACCGGAGCCTGCGAGCCCACACTGGACGGGAAGGCCAGCGACTGGACGTAAGCCCCGGGCCCTTTCGCGGTGGTGACGTGCCAGCGCACGAAGTACCCGGCGCGGCCGGCGACGGCGATCTGGCCCTCTTGGACGAGCCGATGGGACGTGACGCCGCCGAAGGGACGGCTGCCTGTCCCGTCGCGGTCGTACTCCGCGTTCGCGGCGTCCGCGATGTCGCCCTCGGCGAGCGCCTTGGGGGAGGCGTCCGCGCCGGCCGTGGCGGTGCGTGAAAGGACCCGCCCGTGACGACAGAAGCCGGGGTCGCCCGGGCAGTCGTACGTGCCCGGAGTGGTCAGCACGACGTCGTCCTCGGCGACGTTCTCGGGCCTCGCCCACCCCTGGAGCACCGGGAAGGTGATGCCGTTGAGGTCGTCCACGACGACGTTCGGGTCCCCGGTGGCGGAGGCGGACGGGGTGGGCGACGGCTCCTGGCCGGTGGGCGTGGAAGCCGCCGGCGTGGGCGAGGACCTGGCCTGCGCGGCACCCCCGCCGGCACGGCCGAGGACGACCGCGCCGGTGACGATCGCCGCGACCAGGACCGCCCCGGCCGCGACGAGCGCGACCGCCTTGGCACGCCGGGAACCCCGGCCGTCCGGCGGCTGCGGGGGCAGCAGGGTCGGCACGGGCTCCTCGGGCTGACGCCGGTGGTCCGTCCACGCGGCTCCGTCCCACCAGCGTTCGGTGAGGGGGTACGACGGGTCGCGGTACCAGCCGGGCGGAGGCGTACTGCTCATCCCGGCAACTCTAGGCCGTGCCGGCAGGCGTCATACAGGGCCTGCCTCAACTCGCCCCGTACACCGTGTCCTTCTGGTCGGGCACCACCGAACCGTCCTCCCGCAGCACCGGCCCCCGGCTGCCGTCCGGCTCGTTGTATGCCGTCGTCGAGCATGGGTACGGGTCGGGTTTGCGCGGCAGCGGCTCGATGAACATGGGGTTGACCAGCCAGCGCCCGTCGGCGTCGTCGTACGCCCTGCACATCAGCTCGCTCTTGTTCCGGTTGATCACCAGGTGGGCGCCGGTGGCGTCGCCGACGAAGGTGACGTCGGTGTCGGCGTCGCCCGCCGCGAGCACGGGCCGATGCGCCGCGTCCTGCTTCCGCCAGGCTGCGGAACCCCGGATGCGGTAGATCTCCTCGTTGATCCAGCAGCGCTTGCCGTCGACGTACGGGATGGCCTCGCCCCGGCTCGGGGGGACGTCCCCGCAGCCCTCGGTGCGGGTGGTGATGCGGCCGCGGCGGTCGAGGACCGAACGGATGGCGATGGTGTGCGCGGCATCCACGCCGACACCGCGCGACCACACCTCGGTGACGGGTTCGAAGCCGGCGGAGACGATGTAGACGTCGAACCGGGCCTGGTGGAGCGTACGGATCAGATCGCGCTGCTGGGCGTAGTAGCGGACGTACGCCGGGACCGTGTGGGTGCCGAGGACCCGGGTCGCGCCGACGGGTGCCGCGAGGGACTCCGCGCGGGCTTCGCGGGCGTACGAGGACACTTCGGCGACGGTGTGGCCCGCGAGGAGCTGGGGCACCCAGGCGTACTGCGGGACGGTGCGCCGGTGGTTCCAGCGGCCGGCGAAGGCCGCGGCACCGCTCATGGTCCTGCCGTCGTCGTGGATCTCGAGAATCTCGTCGGTGCAGCGGGGTTCCGTGGAGGTCGGCAGGGGCGCGCCGACGGGAGTGCCGGTACCGCACGCCTCGGTGAGGGCCCGGTCGGCGTCGTCGGTGAGCCACTCGCTGGTGTCCTTCCAGCGGGCGGGGCGCAGGATCTTGTCGTGTTCGAGAGCCCAGTAGAGGGTGGTGTCGGTGACGTCGTTCTTGGTGACCGTGTTGTCCCAGTCGAAGACGGCGACGGGATGGCCGGCGGACTCGGAGCAGGTTCCCCGCTCGTCGATCAGCCGCTGCAGGCGCTCCCGGTTGTCGCCGTACCAACTTCCCGTGAGGCGGGGGCACTTGGTGCGCGGGGCCGCGGCGGCTGATGAGGGCGGTGCGGCCGCCAGGGCGGCGGCCGCGACCAGGGTCCACGCGAGGAGGTGTCTCATATGACGTGGACCGTACCCTTTTGCCCCCTACAGGGGCGTGACGTACGCGCCCGAGATTCCGCCGTCCACCAGGAAGTCGGTGGCGTTCACGAAGGAGGAGTCGTCGCTGGCGAGGAAGGCGACCGCCGCGGCGATCTCCTCGGCCTCCGCGAACCGGCCAACCGGGATGTGCACCAGGCGGCGCGCGGCCCGTTCGGGGTCCTTGGCGAACAGCTCCTGCAGCAGCGGGGTGTTGACCGGCCCGGGGCACAGGGCGTTGACCCGGATGCCCTCCCGGGCGAACTGCACGCCGAGTTCCCGGGACATGGCGAGCACACCGCCCTTGGAGGCCGTGTACGAGATCTGCGAGGTGGCCGCGCCCATGCGGGCGACGAACGACGCCGTGTTGATGATGGAGCCCTTGCCCTGGCGCCGCATATAGGGGATGGCGGCCTTGCAGCACAGGTAGACGGAGGTCAGGTTGACCTCCTGGACCCGCTTCCACGCCTCCAGGCCGGTCTCCAGGATCGAGTCGTCGTCGGGCGGCGAGATGCCCGCGTTGTTGAAGGCGATGTCGACGGAGCCGTAGCTGTCGTACGCGGCCTTGAAGAGAGCCTCGACCTGCTCGGCGTCGGTGACGTCGACCCTCACGAACAGTCCGCCGACCTCCTCGGCGGCCGCCTTGCCGCGGGTCTCGTCGACGTCGCCGCAGACCACGTGGGCTCCCTCGGAGGCGAGCCGGCGGGCGGTGGCGAGGCCGATGCCGCTGCCGGCACCGGTGATGACGGCGGTACGGCCGACCAGGCGTCGGCAGATGGTGTCCGGTGTCTGAGAGGTCACTGTGCGGGGCCCTCCGTGCTGATGAAGACGTTCTTGGTTTCGGTGAAGGCGGTCAGGGCGTCCGGGCCGAGTTCGCGGCCGATCCCCGACTGCTTGAAGCCGCCGAACGGGGTCCAGTAGCGGACGCTGGAGTGCGAGTTGACGGACAGGTTGCCGGCGCGGACGGCCTGGGAGACGCGCAGCGCCCGGCCGACGTCCCGGGTCCAGATGGAGCCGGAGAGCCCGTACGACGTCTCGTTGGCGAGGCGGATCGCGTCGGCCTCGTCCTCGAAGGGCAGGACGACGGCCACGGGGCCGAAGACCTCCTCGACGGCCACGCGCGCGTGCGGGTCGACGCCGGTGAGCACGGTGGGCGGGAACCAGAAGCCGGGGCCCTCAGGGGCCTTGCCGCGGATGCCGGGTGCGTCGGCGGCGACGTACGAACGCACCCGTTCCAGCTGCACCTTGGAGATCAGCGGGCCCATTTGGGTGCTCTCCTTTGCCGGGTCGCCGACCAGGACCGACTCGACGGCGGGGGCGAGGAGGCCGAGGAAGCGGTCGTATGCGGAGCGCTGGACGAGAATGCGGGTACGGGCGCAGCAGTCCTGCCCGGAGTTGTCGAGGAAGGACATGGGGGCGGCGGCCGCGGCGGCGTCGAGGTCGGCGTCCGCGAAGACGATGTTGGGGCTCTTGCCGCCGAGTTCGAGGGTGACGCGCTTGAGGAGGGCGGAGCCCTTCGCCAGCACCTGCTTGCCCACGGTCGTGGACCCGGTGAAGACGATCTTTGCGACGCCCGGGTGCTCGACGAGCGCATTGCCCGCGATGGGGCCGGCGCCCGGCACCACCTGGAACAGACCCTCCGGCAGCCCGGCCTCCAGAGCCAGCTCGGCCAGCCGCAGGGCGGTGAGCGGGGTCGTCTCGGCGGGCTTCAGGATCACCGCGTTGCCCGCCGCGAGCGCGGGGGCCGTGCCCCACGCCGCGATCGGCATCGGGAAGTTCCAGGGCGCGATGACGCCCACGACACCGAGCGGTTCGAGGATCGTGACGTCGAGCCCGCCCGGGACCGGGATCTGACGGCCGGTGAGCCGCTCCACGCCACCGGCCGCGTAGTCGAGCAGGTCGCGGACGTTGCCCGCCTCCCAGCGGGCGTTGCCGATCGTGTGTCCGGCCTCACGGACCTCCAGCCGGGCCAGTTCCTCCAGGTGTTCGTCGACGGTCACGGCGAACCGGCGCAGCAGCCTGGCCCGGTCGCCGGGCGGCAGGGCGGCCCACCGGGACTGCGCCTGCGCGGCCCGTACGACGGCGGCGTCCACGTCGGCCGCGGTGGCGGCGGGGACGGTGGCGACGACCTCCTCGGTGGCCGGGTTGAGTACCTGCAGATCGAGCTCGTGCGACACGAAAGAACCTTTCACATGCGTTCGAAGGAGCGGCGCAGCTCCCAGTCGGTCACCGCGGCATCGAAGGCGGCCAGCTCGACGCGGGCCATGTTGAGGTAGTGCGCGACCACCTCGTCGCCGAAGGCGGCCTTGGCGATGGCGCTGTTCTCCCAGAGTTCGGCGGCCTCGCGCAGGGTGGTGGGCACATGCTCGTAGTCGGCGGTGTAGGCGTTGCCCGGGCACGGCTCGGGAAGCTCCAGCTTCTGCTCGACGCCGTACAGCCCGGCCGCGACCATCCCGGCGACCGCGAGGTGCGGGTTGACGTCGCCGCCGGGCACCCGGTTCTCGAACCGCAGCGAGCGGCCGTGGCCGACGACCCGCAGGGCGCAGGTGCGGTTGTCGTACCCCCAGGCGACCGCGGTCGGGGCGAAGGATCCGGGTTGGAACCGCTTGTAGGAGTTGATGCCCGGCGCGTAGAGGAGCGAGAAGTCACGCAGGGCGGCGAGCTGTCCGGCGAGGAAGTGCCGCATGGTCGGCGACATCCCGCCGGGATCACCGGCCGAACCGGCCATGACGTTACGGCCGTGCTCGTCGGCGAGCGAGAGATGGATATGACAGGAGTTGCCCTCGCGCTCGTTGTACTTGGCCATGAAGGTGATCGAGACGCCTTCCTGGGCCGCGATCTCCTTGGCGCCGGTCTTGTAGATCGCGTGCTGGTCGCAGGTGACCAGCGCCTCGTCGTACCGGAACGCGATCTCGTGCTGGCCGGGGTTGCACTCGCCCTTGGCGGACTCGACGGTCAGGCCGGCGCCCGCCATCTCGTTGCGGATACGGCGCAGCAGGGGCTCGATCCGTCCCGTGCCGAGCACGGAGTAGTCGATGTTGTACTGGTTGGCCGGGGTCAGGCCCCGGTAGTTCGCGTCCCAGGCCTGCTCGTAGGTGTCCTTGAAGACGATGAACTCCAGCTCGGTGCCGACCTGGGCGGTGTACCCGAGGGCGGCAAGGCGCTCCAGCTGCCGGCGGAGGATCTGGCGGGGAGCGGCGACCACGGGCGAACCGTCGTTCCATGCGAGGTCGGCGATGAGCATGGCCGTACCCTCGTTCCACGGCACCCGGCGCAGTGTGCTCAGGTCCGCGTGCAGAGCGAAGTCGCCGTAGCCGCGGTCCCAGGAGGACATGTCGTAGCCGTCGACCGTGTTCATCTCGGTGTCGACGGCGAGAAGGTAGTTGCAGCCCTCCGTGCCGTGCTCCAGGACCTCATCGAGGAAGAAGCGCGCGGCGAACCGCTTGCCCTGCAGACGCCCTTGCATGTCGGGAAAGGCCAGGACGACAGTGTCGATCTCGCCGCCCGCGACGAGGGCGTGCAGCTCCTCGACACCGAGCGGGGGTGTGCGGTGTGCCACGGGAGGTCTCCTTCGGTCCGCCGAGAGCCATAAGGTATTTCCGAGAACCATTGCTTGGGAAGGGGGCGCGGCCAGATGTCGCAGGCGGAACCCGGCGGCGGCTTCCGCGGCCCGCAGGACCGGTTGACGCCGGTACTGCGGCCCGTACGGGCCGGCAACGGCTTCGAGGAGGCTTTGGAGCAGATCCTCCAGGTCGTCCGCCTCGGGCTGGTGCCCGGGGGCGAGCGACTGCCCGCGGAGCGGGAGCTGGCGGAGCGGCTGGGCATCAGCCGGGTGACGCTGCGCGAGGTGCTGAAGGTGCTCCAGGACCAGGGGCTCGTGGAGTCGCGGCGCGGCCGGTACGGCGGCACGTTCGTGCGTCCGAGGGTCGACGCCGGCGGCGAGGACGAGCTGCGTCGGCGCATCGAGAAGGTCGACATCGAGGACGTGCTGCGGTTCCGCGAGGTACTGGAGGTGGGGGCGGCGGGCCTGTGCGCGACCCACGGCCTCACGGGGGAGCAGGCCGGCCGGCTGCGGGAGGGGCTGGCGCGCACACAGGACGCACCGCTCGCGGAGTACCGGCGTCTGGACACCCTGCTGCACCTGACGCTGGCCGAACTGTGCGGGTCGCCTTCGCTGACGGCGCAGTACGCGGCCGTACGGGCCACGGTGAACGATCTGCTGGACTGCATCCCCCTGCTGGTGCGGAACCTGGAGCACTCGCAGCGGCAGCACGAGGCGCTGGTGGAGGCGGTGCTCGACGGGGACGCGGACGGCGCGCGGGAGATGATGCGGGAGCACTGCGCGGGGACGGCGGCGCTGCTGCGGGGGTTTCTGGCGTGAGGAGCCCTTGCGACGTGCTCTTGCCGCGGCACCCGGCACCCCGTAAAGGTATGAACGTGTGCCATTGTAAGCCTGGGAGGCCCGTATGACCGGACGGCCGCTGATCGGTGTGAGCACGTATCTGGAGGCCGGTGTGCGCTGGGGTTTCTGGGAGCTGGACGCGGCACTGCTGCCGGTGGGCTACCCGCGGCTGGTGCAGCGGGCCGGCGGCCTGGCCGCGATGCTGCCGCCCGACGATCCGGCGCACGCGGCGGCGACGGTGGCCCGGCTGGACGGCCTGGTGATCGCGGGCGGCCCGGATGTCGAGCCGTCCCGCTACGGAGCGGAGCGCTCCCCGCGGACGGGGCCGCCCGCGCC
This sequence comes from Streptomyces sp. NPDC022910, assembly GCF_055561075.1. NCBI lineage: Bacteria > Bacillati > Actinomycetota > Actinomycetes > Kitasatosporales > Streptomycetaceae > Streptomyces > Streptomyces sp. NPDC022910. Next base: position 548 of record NZ_JBVHHL010000006.1, on the reverse strand, counting down.
CGCGCGTGATGCCTGGGAACTCGCCCTGATCGAGGCGGCGTTGGCGTCCGGAACACCGCTGCTCGGCATCTGCCGCGGGATGCAGCTGCTGAACGTCGCCGTGGGCGGCACGCTCGTACAGCACATCGACGGGCACGCGGAGGTCGTCGGCGTCTTCGGCCACCACCCGGTCAAGCCGGTGCCCGGCACGCTGTACGCCGAGGCCGTCCCGGAGGAGATCTCCGTGCCGACCTACCACCACCAGGCCGTGGACCGCCTCGGCGAGGGTCTCGTCGCGTCGGCGCACGCGGCGGACGGCACGGTGGAGGCCGTCGAACTCCCGTCCGCCGACTGGGTGTTGGGCGTCCAGTGGCATCCGGAGATGGACGAGGACCTACGGGTGATGCGGGCGCTCGTACGAGCCGCGTCCTAGTACTACAGGGATAGATCTCTGTGGGTGGTTGCGGCAAGATGGTCTTCCGTGAGTGCGCAAGATCTGGTCGAGGACGAGTTGGCGGCGGAGGACCTCCAGGCCCTGGATACGGAGTTCGAGGCAGTGTGCGCCCGGA